>NZ_CP086386.1 GCF_020889625.1 Deinococcus radiophilus | reverse complement strand
GAGGCCCATAGCCCCAGAGAAAAGGGAAACTAGGCTCCTTCTTGATTCAGTCGTCATTTTTGGATTTACCTCTGAGATTTTGTCTCTCCATCTCGCGCTCTGCCATCCGACAAAGCTTTTGAGCGGTATCAGTGTGCTGCTCTGCCTTAGATGAGGCAGTAAGCAACCTATGCAGCAGCTGAAGCTCATGTAAGTCAAAAGTTTCGGTACGGGGCCGTCCTGCCCCCGGCCTTGCTCCGCCCCAGTTCCGTCCCTGTTCTTCTGTCACCTTTGAATTATAAAATATTCAAGATGTTTTTTCAATAATCAAGTTCTCTCCTATTTTTCTCCAGGCAATAGACTCCTGTGGCATGTGGACTCTAGAAGAAAGTAAGAAGGCTGGACTGGTCGAAGAGGCTTCTGGGCCTCACATCAACACTAGTCAAGGCAGCCAAATTCTCCAGCGTACTGACACTACAAAGGTTCTCTGGATTCCAACCAATCCATCAACGGAGATCGTCCTCCAGATAGGCCGTGAGGGGGAAGGCGAGTGGCTGACTGCGACTCTGACAGGCCGACAGTGGGAAGTCGTTCGTGACTATTGGGACGATGAAATAGGGTCAGAAGCTGAGACCATTCTCCAAACACCTGACCGATTAACTGCCCTGAAATACCTCATGGGGCAATTTCTCCAATAGAGTTGCTCCCTCTCCCTGTCAGTGGGGAGAAGCTTTCTGTTACCCAGATAGCGTTAGGCCAGAGGCTCAGAAGCGGCCAGCGCCGCCCGGTGTTCTGCCTCTATTTCGTCCATTTTTTCTAGCTCATCTGTAGCCGCTTTTTGCTGCGCCGTCAGTTCAACCTGCCGCCGTGCGATGTTTGCCAGCACTTCGCGCCGCTCCTGGGGAGTCATGTCTTTAGGTTGAGTCATACAGCCAGTCTAAACGCCAGCCCCCCCAACGAGGGGGAAGTTGGGAGCGCTCATAACCTGGGGGTTACAGGCTCCACCAAAAGTCCGCCGGGGCATGGTCGGCATAACACCTACAAACGCACACCAGCGGCCCACTACGAAGACGCACTCCAGCCCCAAGCGCGGCTGTGTAAACTTCTCTTATGCCTCTACTTAGCGAGCTTCTAAAAGACATTCCAGCACCAGCAGACCGCCGAATTTATGCAGCCTTCCAGAGAGCGACAAAAGCGGGAGAGTTGCCAGCACTGCGCCTACTTGACCGCTTCGATTTGCAAGGCGCACAAGGCCAGACCCGCCGCGCCTTTGATTACGCCTACCCAGAGAGCGCCCGCGCCCAGGTCGCTGCGTGGATGGAGGCCACCCAGCAGCAGACCAGCGGCCCGCGTGGAGTGACCGCTGCCCAGGTGCAGCAGATGACAGACGAGGAGCTTTTACAGGCTATCCAGGCTCAGCAGAAGCCCAAGCGGAAGCGGAAAGTGAAGGCCAGCAGTAAGAAGGCCCCAGAAGGCCAGCTAGAGCAGCCGGTGAGCGCATTTCTAGCAGAGACCCCTGCAGAGTTTCAGGAAGTCTAGGCCCAGACCACCCAGCAGGCTACCGAAGCCGACCAATAATTCCCAGAAAACGCAACCCCGAAGGCCCCCATGTTGGAGGGCTTTTTTTATGGAGTTTTCCCCGATGTCAGGCAGTTACGCAAGATTAGCAGCAAAGCTACATCTTGCCCTAGAACTTGCGTTCTAGGGGGAAAAAATACCCGCACTGATAAAATAAATTGCTGCTATTCTGAAACATGACCAAAAAAGCAGGTAGGCCGAAGGCTGCGCCCAAGCGGGTAACAGTGACCCTGAGCCAGCATCATGCGGAGGAGTTGCAGCGCCTAGCGGTTGAAGCAGACGTGAGTCTGTCGGCCCTATGTGCCCATGTGCTAGAGCGCTATGCCATCCAAGACCGTCAACTAATGACGAACGACATCATAGCCCAACGCCTAGAAGCCATAACTGAAAGACATGCCCAGGACTTCGCCGCACGATTTGGGGATGTCCTGCTAAGAACGGCGCATGAGACCGTAGCCATGCGGAGACAGCTTATGGCCCTCACGGCAGTGGAGCAAGGCAAAGAAGCTGCTGACCAGTTGAAGGAAGCGACTTGGCAAGCAGCCGTAAAAACCTTGCGGCCATATACGCAACGCGTAAGAGGTGAAGATGAAAGCGAATCAGCGAGTAGTTAAGAGCATTCCGGACCGTAGTGGAAATAACTACACGAAAACAGGAAGCGGAGGAAAAGCCAGGATGCAGGCCGCTGCCCGCTATATGGATGAAAGAGAAAATACCCAGCTTTATACCTTAGAAAATGGAGAACTCAGAGAGACCGACAGGCATGAGGCCACCGCCCGAATTGAAGATACCGAAACCAAATATCAGCAGCACATGACCTTTACGACGAAGCTGGAGAGCGCGGACACCCTAGTAAACGAGCGCGAGGCCGCCGAGTATGTCGCCCGTGCAGTACAGGAGAGGCGGCCAGATGCAGACATCTATGCTGTAGCAGTACACAGTGACGGGAAGGGAGAGGAAAAGGGTGTTCACGTTCATGTCACTTTTGGAACAAGCACAACACTGAGGAGAGACGACCTAACGCATTTTCGGGAGCAAGCCCACCAGCTAGAGCAGAAGATAGAGCGGAGCAATGCACGGGAGTTAAGTGAACCAGAAAGGAAATGGATTCAAGAGCGCCTACAGGAGCGCCAGCAGGAACGGCAGGCTGAACGAACCCCAACAAGCCCTATGCGAGAAAAGGAAAACACCTTATGAGGGACGACAAAAGCGCACTCAAAACGGCAGCCCTAATCATGCTTATCCTGTCATTCCTGCTGTTATGGCCGAGCTATAACGCGGCGAGCCAGGCAGTGAATACCACATTTGCCCCCTATAACGCCAAGTTGGCAGAGGCCAAATTACCCCTGTTGAATATGTTGGACATCATTCGGCCTCATACCGCAAATGACCAGATGTATCCCAAGAGGTTTTGGAAGACGACTGGGAAGGCGTGTGGAAGTGACTGCCTAGCTCAAGTGGCGATGCGGGCTGCAAAGGTTGGCCCAGTCCCGCTGCCCTGGATTGCAGGAGCAGGCGGCACGCTGCTGCTTTTTGGCGGTCTTGCTGCGCTTATCGCGTTTCCTCAAGGCCCACGCCGCAATAAAATTAATCTAGACCGCCACAAAATCACCCTTAAAAGCCGCGCCGACACGTTGCCCATCGTCCAAAGGGGCCGCTCTCAATGGGGCATCATGCGCCGCCCCGACCTGAAAACTGGAGGCCGCCGTGAGTTCGGAAACGGGATTTTCTTGGGTGCGCCTGGACGCGGGAAAAGCAGCTTGCTGAAAAGTTGGTTGCTGCTGTCAGACGCGCTCAACTTTGTGGTGATTGACCTAAAAGGGGACTTGTGGAAAGACACCGCAGGCCACCGCGCCCAGCTTGGCCCCGTGTATCGCCTGGACTTGTCAACCCTGACAGGGCACGCACTCGACCCCTTTGACACCGACAAGAAAGCCGACGTTATCGGCCTATTTGAAATCCTTTTGCCCACCGATGAGGCCCGCACCGCGCACTTTAACCGCGCCGCGCAGGAAATCGCGGGAGCGTACTGGGAGGCCGCGCATCTGCTAAAACTTCCCACCTTACCCGTGTTGGTGGAAGCTGCGACGGGAAGCGCAGCGGATATGGTGCAGCAGGCCCGCGAACTGGTGGAGGCCGCCCCGGAAGGCAAACGCGCGGAGCTTTTGCGGACGTTTCGGGGAGCTTTCGGCAGCATCTGGGACGATGTAGAGGCCGCGAGCGGAGGAGAGCGCGGCAGCGTGCTCAGCAGCTTCAAGTCAGCTTTTGCAGGAATGCAAACCCCCGAAATCCTGACTACCTTAGCCGCCCGCACCTTTGACCCCGCCGAGTTGGTCGAACGCCGCGCCACGCTGTACATCACCGCGCCCAGCACCGAAGCGCCCTATAAAGCACCTTTGGAAATGCTGCTAGGCGCTGTGATAGACGAGATTTTTGCCTACGTGGATGGGCACGCTCCAGGGCAGGAAATCGTCATTTTGGCCGATGAAGCGGGAGCGCTGAAAATTCCTAGGTTTAACAACACCCTGGAGACAGGTAGAAGCCGGAACGTGACCCTGACGGCATTTTTGCAGGATTTAGGCCAGTTGCGGCAGTATCACCCCCAGGGCTGGCGCGGCATCACTGACACCTTGAACCACTGGACATTTTGGAGGAGCAACAACCCCGACGCACGCGAGTTTTTGCGCGAGCAATGCGGCGTTTTTGACCAACCCAACCCTAGCCGCGACCCCGACGAACGCCGCCGCCACCCTTACATCGAGCTGAATGCCTTTGACGAATTGGGGGCCTGGCACGAGACGGCAGTTATCAGCTTGCTGGATTATGGACAACGTTCCTATGTTGTCCACGGCACGGCTGTAAACCCCTACAAAGGGACAGCAAAGGCCAGGATGGGCCAGACCCCGCCGAAGCTGCCCCGTCTAGCCCTGAGAGCACGCCCAGCGCCAGTAGCCGCAATTACCGAGCCTGCTGCTATACCTGAAGTTGCCTCACATTCAGTGAAACCAAATGCCGCCCCGATGGTTTTTGAGGACGTGTTAGACGAAGAAACTTTCTAAGTCGGGCCTAGTCGGCTACAGTGCCCGCAATTAGTTGTATTGCAAACGATTGCAATTGATAATAGATGTGATACACTCCCCATAACGCGACACCCCCCGCTGTAGGAGGCGAGGGGTGTTAGCTCAAGCAACTAAGGAACCAGAACAATGAACAACTTAGCCGCGAGCGTTGCGCGTAGTGCAATCATAGCACTGCGCGGAAAACGCTACAACACCACTAAAACCACAATTAAGGGCGTTGCTCATGGCTAATCTTGCCGTCCGCGCCGCTCACGCAGAGGCGATTGCCGCCAAACTCATGGCGCAGGTTCATGCCCGCCTCAATTTTGGCGACCAACCCGAACCTACCGAGCAACCTCAGACAGCTCCTCAGCAGGTTGGAGAACAGCGCCCGACAGTCTTGCCCGACTTCGTGCCAGACGTGCAGCGCTACTTGCGTGACTACCGCAACCAGAAGGCTCAGACTCGTATAGCAGACAGCGCCGAGAACCTGACCGCGTTGATGACCGCGCCCGACTGGACCAATCCAGAGGCCGAGGCCCGCGCCGCACAGGAGGCCCAGGACAGGGCCACGCAGCGCGAACGGGTGCAGACAGCCCTCGACAACCCTGCTCAGGCAGATACAGCCCTTACAGCGACGGGATGGGGCCGTTACCAGTTGGACGAGCTGCTAGACCTGGAAGCGCTGCGCCCAAAGCGGGGCAGAGGGGCTGGCACAGAGGGAGCAACCGCCCTTGCACGGTTGCTTGACCACCTCGCCCGCCACACGGCCCGTGCGCGGGGGTACTCGCCCAATGTGAGCCAGGTTGTTATCCACTGCCCCGCCGAGCTGCTGGCGGGTTATCTAGGGGCCAACCGCGCCACCGTTTGGAGATGGACGCAGAAACTGGAGCAACTCGGATACGTGGACGCACGTAGCCACCACAGCAGCATGACACTGGCAACAGGCGAGAGCATGACGGTAGCCACAGGGACGCTATACGCCGTTAGGATGCAGCCAAACACCCGCGCCCACCTGCACGGAGGCCCAGAGGGCGACTTTGCTGAGGACAGCCGCACCATACGCGACATGGACGCAGACCGAGCAGCCCGCAAAACCTCTTACGCGGTTCTTTCTGATATTGGCATAATTCAGCCAAGAAATTCCGAATTTATTAAAATGCAACAGTCAAAAGAATTCACTGAGGATAGCGTGACATTACATACATTATATACCTTCGTTACACCGAACTTAGATTTAGATAACCCCCGTTATAATGACTGTTGCATTTTCTCGGAGTCGTCCCAGACGGGGATCACCGATGCGGCTGCTGAGCTGGCAACCATGCAGGAAACCGGCCCCACCCAGAGCGCCGAGCATATGGCCGCAACCGTACACCGTACCGCTGAGCTGCTAGCGCAGGGTCTAGAGGACACACACAGCGTCGCCTACTGGGCCAAGCAGATCTGGATGGCCTATAGAGCGGGCCGCTGCCCCGCATTTGCTGCTACCCTGACCCGCCTGACGGTGCAGCTCCGCGAGTTGGATAACATCCGCAGCCGCGCCGCTTGGGTGGTGGCGGAGTTACAGCGTCAGGAAGGCAAGCGGCCACCCAAGCGGCGCTTCCAGTCCATCACCGCCACCCTTGCCGAAGCTGCCGATTAACACCGGAAGCAAAAAAAGTTATAACAGGAGGCAATCATGGGTGCAGAATCCTACGAACAACAAATAAGCCGCGAGCTTATAAAACTTAGAGTTGAGAAGCGTCTTAAAGGTGCACCTCATTTTAATTGGTGGGAAATTGGCGAGAGTGGACGCACCGCTCATAAAGGTATTGATGGTGCCCTTGTGTCTTTTACCACTCTGCAAAGAAAAGGTACAAAGCTGACGGAAGAGCAAGAGAAAGCCCTTGAACAATTGAAAGAGATGTATTATAATCCGATGATTAACCCTTATACCTTAAAGATGCTTAATGAGGATGACAAGGTATCAAGTGGGTATCCGTTATGGGTAGACTATGGCTATGAGGAGGGTATTTTTCGACTGAATGAGCCAGAGAAAACCACTGAACAGATAAAAAACCACTTTCACCCTATTAGCTGGAAAGAATTCGAAAATGCCAGCGATTGGGAATTAATGCGGGAAGTTATCCCTGCAATGAAAAATACTAAAGTGCGACTTGAAATATACGAGGATGACCGCTGGTTATACGACGAGAGAAGTCAAAGAGCCGCTGAAACTTTGGCTTACCGCATTGAACATGTATACGGAGGCAATATCTTGCCTAAGAAAATGGAAATAGTGGAGCAGCAGTATGCCATTTTGGCTGAATATGATAACCGACTAGGCCGCGGTATAGATGCTCGACGCTGGATACAGGCAATACTCAAAAAGCTTGCAAGTACGAATAAGAAGCCTCGCGTCACTGCACAAAGCGCCGTTGAGCAGAACTGAACCAAGCGCCTCTTACTGCTGCTGCGGGCATACTTGGTAGATGCTCACCTGGAATGAAATCCACACCCGCGCCGCGCAGTTTGCTGAGCGTTGGGCTGACGCAGTAAAGGAAAACGCTGAGGCCCAGAGTTCTAAAACGAGTTTTTAGCCGTCTACTGCATTGACCATCGCCGTGTGGTCGCTTTCGAGAGAAAAGTGGCCGGACTGGAAAAGGGTTCAGACTGTGGCCACATTGACCTGCTGTGGCCCGGTCTGTTCATGGCTAACAAGATACGGGGCCGTGACTTCGACGAAGCCACCCAGCAGTCCATTGACTATGTTCAGGTACTCGAATAACGCGGGGTCTTGAGTTTTGCCTGTCGGTTATTCAGATAGTCATATAGAACAGGTCGGCTGATGCCATATTCGCGTGCCAGTGCGGATTTATTTTCCCCGTTGGCGGCGCGGGTTCGCAGTTCTTCAACCTGATCGGGGGAGAGGGCCAAAACCCGGCCTTGATAACGTCCCTGCTCCCTGGCCTTCTGGATGCCTTCTCGCTGTCTTTCCAACATGACAGCCCTCTCGAACTGCGCGAAAGAACCCATAACCCCTAACAAAAGATTGGACATAGGGTTATTGGTGTCAGGCGAGAAAACGAGGTCTTCCTGTACAAAACGGACGGTTATTCCCTTCCCTGTAATCTGAGAGACGAGTTCCAGGAGGTCTCCCAAGCTGCGCCCCAAGCGGTCTAGCGAATGAACCACCACTGTATCACCCTCGCGGACATAAGCAAGGAGTTCTTTGAGTGCGTCTCTGTCGGCGTTTTTCCCGCTAGCCTTGTCGGTAAATACACGGTCTAACTCCACTCCATCCAACTGGCGGTCGGTGTTCTGGTTGGTGGTGCTGACTCGGATATAGCCCACACGCTGACCTCGTTGGAGAGGGCTAGAAGGGGTGAGGACAGCCTTCTCTTTAGGGGTCGTTTTTCTCGTCTTCCTCGGGGGCTCTAGTTCTGTCATGTCAGTTTAGAGTTTAAATTATTTCTAACAAGTGTATGGATAGGAGAAAACCGAACCTATCCATACAGAAATACTGAAGAAACTTCCACTTCTTCGGTGTTAGTTTAGGGCGTGATCTAAAACAACATTGCCTTCTATCCTTCAACCTTCGCTGAGTTATGTGTAATCATTGTCCAGATTCCAAAATTAGAAGGTAGGATCCAGAACGATGCGAACTAGGGAACAAATTGTTGAGTCAGTGGCACAGGAGACGGTGTGGTGGGCGAGACAGCGCCTTGGGAAGCTTCGCGGCGAGATGCACGACACTATGTCGGTCAACCCTTTCCTGATTCCGATTCTGTACGAGCTGCACCACGCGGACGGTTTCGCCGACCTAGGCTCCCTACTTCTGGCGGGGCATCTCATGTCAGGCCACAACACAGGCTTCGGCAAATTGATGGACGAGAAGATTCTTCCTCGCGTATTTGGGACACAGAAGCTAGACGCCAAGTTTAGGAGGTCTACCCGTCCTTACGAAGGTTCCATCTTCAGTGACATTGACCACATCGTGAACATCGACGGCAAGCTGTATTTAGTCTCATTAAAGGCCGGAAGATGGACTATTCAGCTCGGTCAGGCGCAGAACCTCAACAACTCCTTCAAAGAGATTTATGCTCGATATGGCAAAGACTACGACGGCATCGTAGTCGGCATCATCTATGGCAGACCAGATGAGATGACCGACAAGTATGACATTGCCGTAGGAATACAAAGAGAAACCAGCATTAATCACGACCTGACCACCTTAGACAACTTTGCTGTAGTTAAAGTCGGCAAAGACTTCTGGACATGGATTAACGGTGGAGAACCCCAGACGCAAAGATGGATAATGGAAGGTATACTCAAGGGCTTGAAGGATGCCAATGTAAGAGAGGAAGCCAGAGAATTGCTAGCAAACTATGTCGATGCTTTCAATAGAAGCTACCAAACTCACGTAAGTGAGGATGGCAGCGTTAATTGGTATGAGATTTTGGAGAAGATCAACGGTTGACGACTTCGTCAAACAAGCTAGGCTGATTGTTTTCTGATGTTTCGTCCTCTTCATTGTCCTCGTAGTAACTCACATCTCCAGCAAAGGCTCTTCCCTTCTTCCAAAAAATTCGTGTTCGCACATGGGGGCGAATATGTTCAATACGCGAGGGGATAAGTTCGACTGCGGGTTCCTGCTGGTTCTCCATCTGCGCGAGAAGTGTCTGAGCAACTTGACCCGCTATTTCTCCTAACCTTGTCGGTACAGCATTACCAATCTGCCTGAATTTGTCGGGTGTTTTGCCACAAAATACCCACTCACGTGGGAATTCCTGAATGGCAGCAGCCTCCCCGACACTGATGGCACGAAGTTCTGTCGGGTGACACATGCTCGTCCCGGCATGGTTAGGCATGGTAACGACTGTCGGTGAAGGGAAAGAGAAGGAAAGTTTGCGCCAGTACGCGCTTCTCCCACCCTTCAGATACCACGATTTGCCCATAGACTCTTTCTGCACCTCTACAGGCAGACTGCGCCAGTTACCCCCTTCTGGCACCATCGCTAGGTACTTTAATTTCCTCTCGCTGAAGTTCATCACTTCGGGCATAGGATCTTCAAAACCTTCTCCAATGGCATCCCCAAGGGTACGGAAGGGGGGCAGATTATCTTCCGGACGATTGCTGTAAAGGGGCTGGGGAAACTGCGCGACTAGGTTCGCACGGTTCCCGATACAGATGATGCGTTCGCGTATCTGTGGTGCTCCATAGTTCACGGAATTCACCACGAAACAGTCCACACGGTAGCCCAAGGCTTCAAAGTCCTTGAGCAACATCCGAAGAAGGGATCCCGGTTCGGTTAGGTGGCGCTTTTCCTCAGTCGGTAGGCCTTCAAGTTTCTTCTTGGGAATAACTGGAATGGAGAGCAGCCCCCTGACGTTCTCCATCACGAAAACCTTGGGCCGCAGTTCTGAGACGAGGCGGACGTAGTCATACACGAGCTGTCCACGCTTATCGACGACACCATCACGGTTCCCGAAGACACTAAAGGACTGGCATGGGGGGCCGCCTGCAAGGAGGTCAAGTTCAGCTTCTCCCAGAGATGACCTTTCCCGAATCTCTTGACCAGTAACTTCAGTAACATCCTCGAACAACACAATTTCTGGTCGGTTGGCCTGAATTGTTTGACGTGCCAATGCGTCTTTTTCAACTGCAACGAGGCTGCGGAATCCTGCTTGTTCTAGACCTATATC
>NZ_CP086385.1 GCF_020889625.1 Deinococcus radiophilus | reverse complement strand
TCTCGCTGACTTTTTTCAAGACCCCGCCATCTCTAGACTTCGGTAAATTCAAATTACACCCTTTGAGTTTTCTGCAAGTGTTGTCAATCTTCGTTGACAACTTTGGTCAATTACATAGACAAACAAGAGCTGCCCAAAAGGGCAAACTTGTCTGCCCTCTCCTGTAGGTCCTTTTCCCCACGGTGCCTTAGTGACCATCCCCCGTCCATCCCTACGGGGTGGTATGACCATCCCCCGGCACTTCCTCATGCCCGTTTCGGCTACTGATATGAGATGTTTGACCCCTGTTCGACCATCCCCACCATATCTCCAGGGCATAACCCCATGGACCATCCCCATATACCCGATTTGACCATCCCCGACCATCCCCACTGGCCTTTCTTGTCCATGTCCCACCATGTACCTAGGCCCGTTTTATCCATGCACCTCTGCCCACACCGGCCGGTTTAGGTGCTTTATAGAGTGTTTTGGGTCACGTTTGTCCATGTACACCGTGGCTGCGGAGCATAACCCCATGGACCATGTACTCGGGTCTGTTTTGACCATGTCACCATGCCCCACCATGCCCCACCATGCCCCTGACTGTCTGTTTGGGAGCGCCAGCTCACTCTGCTGTAGCGAATAGGCAGAAGAAGCCGGGCACTCCTAAGCACCCGCTGCTAATCCGCACCCAGCGGGTGGAGCTGGGCACTCTTACTGCCCTGGTGTGGGGTCTGCGGTTCCTGGGCGTGCCTGCAGATGTAGGCGAAATTCGACCTGCCTGACTCACGCGAAGAAGCCGCCCAGTAGCATGCTCTACCACTGCTGTGTGGCAACCCGTGGGGCCTGAAACCGGCAGGTTTGGCCGAGCCAGGCCCGGTGCAGGGACCACCTGTGACTGGAAGTTGCGGGAGGTGGCGGCAGAGGTGCTGCCGGATGTGTGGGAGCCGGGGGCATGATTGTCTTCATGGCCGTTGCACTCGCCCTCTACGCATGGTCTATCTCAGCGTCATTTTGCCCGTTCAGCAACACAGTGTTTTGCTGTGTGCGTCTGTCGCTGCTGCTGTCTAGCCGGGCAAGCTCGGCAAACGGCACTGTGAAGGTCACGTCTCGGAGCGGCATGTTCAGCTGCCCTGCTCTAGCGCAAATGGCTCACTGGACACCGTGAGCGTTGTGACTGGCCACTCTACAGGTTGATCGGTACTTGTCTTCTGCGCTGCCAAGGCGCGGGCTGCGACTCTGTCCAGCGGTGGGAGTTCCACCCGGTCTCACCGCTGCAAGAGAGGGGACATCCCAGCTTTGCGGGCACCTTCGGGCTGCACGGGGAAGATCACGGCGGTGTAGTCCATGACGGCCAGCGGCTCGCCCGCGAGGTCGCCCAGGAACCTTCCGAACGGCGCGGGGCACCCGCAGGGTGACGGCCAGCGTTTGCAGGCCAGGGGCCAGCTCTGCCAGCAATGCGCTTTTGCCGTAGCCGCTGGGGGCTTCAAGCTGCACAGAACGGCCCGCCCGCACAGAGACGATGACGGCGCGGCCTTCGGGTTCGCGGCCAACGAAAACCGGCGCGGTGGGCGCAGGTGTGGCGAGGGTAGGGGTTATGGCGGTCAAGGGCTAAGCCTCCTTGAGTGGTCGCCAGAACTCGCCACACCTGCGCTTGGGCTTTGGTGGCTGTCAGTTGTGGGGGGTGGGTTTTACTTGCGGAACTGTCTACTTGCGAAAGAGCGGCGCGGTGACGTGGTCGGTCAGCACGCGCACGGCTTCAGTCTCGGCGCTGTGGCCGCTGCGCTCTGCGTCGGCCTGCACCATTGCCCAGACCTCACGGGGAATGGACAGGCGGACAGTGACATTAGGCGACTTGGGACGGCCCGCGCCTGTGCGTTTGCCGCCCCAGTGGGCTGACTTGCCGCTGCCCGTCATGGGCCAAATTATGGCAGGGAATCAAGAAGGGTGCACCTCAAGTCAAGAACAGAAACAACAGCACCAGAAACATCAATCCGTGACCAATACGGTCACCCGTAGACAGCCGCGAACTGAACATCCGGGCCAGCAGAACCACCATAAAAAGCAAGGTGAGCACACTCCAAACCTTCTTGGACGCTTCGTAGACATTCAGCCAGTCCATCAAGCTCTCCGGCCATACTTGCGCTCCGCTGGGCGCACCAGGGCCGGTTCCCGAATGGCCCGGCGGGTCTCAGGAATCTGATTCGCTTCCAGTTGGGCGACATAGTCCGCCGTGTAGAAGCGACCATCTGGGGTAGAGATACCTTTGGACGCCAGCAAGCGCAGCATGTCCTCACCGCCCTGCTGGTAAGCCTCCTGGCGACCTGTGGCGTCGTCTTTGAACGCTCGGCCCAGGCCATAGCCCAGCCAGAGGGCCAGCAGGACAAGGAGAAGGGCCGCGCGGAGGGTAATCAGGGTGGCCATAAGGAAAGAGTAGTGGGCCAGAAGACAGGAAGCTCTACCACACCGCACCGACGCGCTGGGTGGCGCAGGTCCGCAACTTGGATGCAGGAACTAGACCAACCATTCGTAAGCAATCAGGCGGATATCTTCTTGCCGTATCTCCTGGGCGGTTACGCGCTCGCCGGGGGCTTCGGCCAGCAGTTTGTTGTCTATCAGGAAGCCTTCAAGCCCGGCCACCGAGTCCCGCACGGGGCGGCTGTGCAACTCGACCAAGATGCCCTTTAGCTCGGGGTCACGCTCGAAGCCGCTCAGTGAGCGGTTTTCCAACGTGTATCGCAGCCGGTCAAACTGCTCCTTGTCCATCTCGGCCTGTACCTGCAACTGCTGGAGCCAGTTCATCAGGGTCAGGTTGTGGCCCTTCAGCGGTGCCTTGAACCCCTGCTTCTTGGCGGCTTTCTTGCTCTCGCGCAGAATGTCGGCTACGGCCTTTTCGAGCAGTGGAAAGACATCCTGGCCTTCAGGGTTCTCGGCGCGTGGCACATCTGGAGCTGCTTCAATCAGGCGGTAGATGTCGCGCTTGGACGTGATGACGGAGCTGGCGCCCTCAGCGTCAGGCGTAAGTGGATACACCCGCCAGAGCACCCGGTCCGCCACGCGGAAGGCGAAGAAGATACCCTTCGCCGCCACTGGTGACGCCTTGCTGCTGTGAATGCCCAGCGGAATGTCCTGCACTAAGCTCTCGCCCAGGGTTTGCAGCGCGGCAATCAGGGGCAGGCGCATCTCGTCGCCGTAGCTCAGCTCGTTTTCTTCTTCGAGGTCTTCGAGCACGCTGCTGTCTTCGGCGCGGATACGGCGCAGTTCCTCAAACGAGCGGCTGCTGACTGTCTCGCCCAGCACGCTGGCGTCCAGGCCCACGGTGCGCTCGATGTCGGCAATACGGCTCTGGAGGCGCTCCACCAGGCCCAGCACGTCTTCGAGGCCCTCTTCTGGGAAGACATTACTGATTTCCAGTTCCTCAAACTGACTGCCCAGGCGGTCAATGCGGCCTGCCCGCTGAATCATCCGCACCGGGTTCCAATGCAGGTCGGCGTTGAGCAGGTAGCCTGCGTCTTGCAGGTTCTGGCCTTCGCTGAGCACATCGGTGCTGATAAGAAGGTCAATCGGTTCATCCAGCAACTGCTGGTACATCTGGTCGTCGTCTTCGCTGCGGCGGTTGGAGTGCGGGGCAAAGCGGCGCACCACGTTGCTGCGGGTCTCGCCACTGCTGCTGCCGCTGAGAAAGGCCACCCGCTCGGGGGTGAGGTTCATGGCGTCCATAAACGCAGGGTCGTTCACCAGGGCGCGGTAAATGTACTCGGCGGTGTCGTGGTAGTAGCTGAACACAATCGCCTTGCGGTGCCCCTGCCCCGCTGCCCGCTCTACCAGTGCCGCCTTGATGGCCGCCACCTTGGCATCCTGCTCGGCGCCCGTGCCGCGTGAAACCAGCAGGTCTTTGATGGCGGCTTCCATCCACCGCAGGGCGCTTAGGTCTTCCTGAATGTCCTTTTCCATGCGCGACACGTCGTATTCCAGCGCCCTGACTTCAGGCAGGGATTCGAGCAGCCGGTCCTGCTTGCCTTCCTGCTTGCTGCTTTCGCTGTCATCCTCGGCGGCGGCCAGGCGGAGCACCTGCTCAATCTTGCGGTTGGTGCCGGCGTCCAGGAGCCGCCCTGCCCTAAACTGCTCGTAAAAGCGTTCCTGAAAGCGGCGCTGGTTGGCGATGCTGCTGGACAGTGCATGCACGCTACTTTCCAGGCGCTTGAGGAAGTTGGTCTTGAAAATACCTGTGAGTGCCTCGCGCTTGTTCACCTCGGTGGTGTCGGCGTCCACTTTGTAGCGCTCCAGGTTATAGGCCACCAGCTTGAGCCGCTCGATGCGCCCCACCAGCCCCTGATAAAAGTCCCCAAACTGGTCCGTGAGGCTGTACTCCACACGGTGCAATTTGCGCCTGGGGAAGCGAATTTCCTGCCCGCCGATAATCACCGCTTCGCCCTGCTCCTGCCTGCGGCGCACGTCGCGGCGGCTGCGGCGCACCATGCTGTGCTCAATCAGGTCGTAGAACTCCTGATTGCCCTTGCCGACCCCCGTAAAAAACGACTTGAGGCTGGGGATGCCGTAGGCGCTGTAGGCGTCCTCGCGGCCTTTCGTCATCAGCAGCACCTGATAGTAGAAGTCCCAAATGGTGTTGTTGACGGGGGTGGCGGTCAGCAGCACCACTTTCTTGTCTGCGCGGCCCCCCGTCAGCAGCCGCATCAGGTTGATGTAGCGGCCCGTGCCGGGGTTGCGGAAGTTGTGCGACTCGTCCACCACCACCAGGTCAAAGCCTGCATACGGCTTCCAGTCGAAGTCCTCGCGGCCCATTGCCTCCATGCTGACCACCTGCGCGGGAATGCCGTAGCGCTCCAGCAAAGGCCGCCACACCAGCCGTTCCAGCTGCGCGGGGCAGACCACCAGCCCACGCGGCACCCGCCCGCCATACTGCCCGCGCCGCTTGAGCAGGAATTCTTCGAGGAAGCTGAGGCCCGTAAACGACTTGCCCAGGCCCACCGCGTCGGCCACCATCACCCCGCCGAAGCGCTCCAGCAACCCCAGCGCACTCTGGAAGCCTTCTTTCTGGAAGTCGGCCAACTCAATGATGCCGCCCTGCGCCTCGCTGCCGCCCTCTGCCTCCAGCCCATCACGGAAGTTCTCGAACAGCACCTTGAGAAAGACCTCGAACGGCGTGTAGGGGTAAGCCCCAAACTTGCTGCGCTCCAGCTCGTCTATCAGGGAGTCCTTGTAGTCATGGGCGCGGGTCCAGAAGCGGTTGAACCACTCCTCGCGCAGCTGCTTGGCGACTCCTGACTGCTTGGTGACCGTGTTCAGCTCGGAGTTGTGAATCAGGCCACTCACCGTCAGGTTGCTTGACCCGACGATGCTGTAGTTGGGAAACAGGTAGGCCTTGGCGTGAAGAAACGGGTCGTCGAACAGCCGCACCTGCACCTCGTCACGGTGCAAGAAGGCGACCAGCTCGTCAATCATGCGTGAGCGGGCGCTTTCCAGCTCCTGACCTTCCAGCTCAGCCCGCAGGCGCTGGCGGAAGTAGCGGGCCAGTTCCAGGCCCCTGCGGTCCTGGGGCATATCGGGTTCCTTGCCCAGCATCAGCCGCAGCGCACCGAGCTGACCGAACGAGTCGCCCACAATCTTCCACACATCTGGACTGAAAAAGCCTGTAGCAATGTCAAGGTCGCGCTCGCCGTATTCGCCAATCAGGGTGGCCAGCGTATGCGAGAGCTTGTACTGCTCGTTGTCGGTAAAGTCAGGGATTTTGGTGGGTGGCACCCTTCTATCATGCCTGACCCTGGGCTGCCCTACATGCACTTTTTCGCCCGGAAGTTACAGGGGCGTTTGCGGCCCCTATTGGCCGCCCAGCGCCGCGACCTGCGCGGTAAAACGGTCTTCGTCAATACGCTCGATGCCGTCTTCGTCGCCCTCGTGGCGCTTGATGGCCGAGTAATAGCGGGCATCCGAGACGAAGCCGCCCAGCAAGGGGTTGTACGCCACCAGCGCTACACCGTCGGGGCGCTCCTGCAACTTGACGGGAACGCGGCCTACCAGGTAATACCTGACTTCGGTTTCCTGGGCCGCTGGGCCAGTCGCTTCCTTGATGGCGGTCATCTCGTGCCTCCCTTGCTGGGCTGATTTGGGGCAAGCGACCTAGCCATGCTCGGCTTCCAGAATCATTTGCCACGCCCGGTCAAACAAGTCTGCACTCGCTGTCTCTAGCGTGTCTAGTACCAGTTGCTCAATTGGCGAGAGTAGTGCCCGGCCAAACAATTCTTCAGAAGTCGCCTGCTGCTCCGTTTGCCGCTCGGTCTCCTTGGCTTGCAGCTCGCGGCGAATCTCGTAGAGCTTGTGCTCGTAGCCGTCCAGCTCGTCTATCAGGCGGTGCATCACCTTGAGTTCGGCGTAGTGAGGTTGCGCTTCTGTGCCTGCATTCACCACAAACTGAAGGTCACGGTAACCGCTGCTCTGCGGGCGCACCACACGGTCGCGGTAACCCACGACCGGAAAGACTGACTGCACCTGTGAGGCCACGTCGTACATATCCCACACCGAGTCCACCACCACTTTGGCCCCCAGCATATCCAGCGGCACCACCAGCGCCCGCTTGCTGTAAAGGTACTTTTCGACCATGCGGTCCAGCCGCTTGACCCCGCTGGGCCGCACCTGCGCCACTGCCCCCGCTGGCCAGCGGGCCGCCGCCAGCCGCTCGGCAAAGCTCCCCGCCAGCCCCCGCGCCTGGGTGTACACCTGAAGCAGGTCGCTCCTCGGCTGCTCAACCGCACTGGCATCGGTAGGGTGCCGCTCCCGCAAGGCGGCGCTCAGGTGAATGCAGCGCTCCGAGAGCTGCGCGTCGCGGGCCTGGGCTACGAACTCCGATTCAGATGGCTTACGGCGTTGCAACATCTCTGCTTCCAGTGGGAATGTGGGCTGCCCGTATGTCATCCTCCACATCTACCGTCTGAGCTTTGATGAGGGCGATAATCAGCCGCCCGCGCTCGCGCAGGGTTTCTTCTACCCTGTTACTTTGCTGCGGGTCATCCAGCAAGGATTCGGGCACCAAGTGACTTTGCATACTCTCGCGCAGTTTCGGGTTGGCTTTCCATTTTGGGGTGCCTTCCAGGAATTCTCTGAGGTACTCATGCGGAGCCTTGTCTGTTGCAACCCAGTTGGCATCCTTGGGCATCAGCACGCGGTTGAGCACCGAATCCATGATGGCCTCAGCATTTTCAACATCCTGCTGGTCAGCAGACCTCTTCAGGAAGTTTTTCGGGAAGTAGTGATGGTCGTGAAGATTCCTCACTCCCAGTGTGCCCGTTGCCAGGTTGGCGTTGCTGTGCCAGTCCTTCAGCCCCCCGCCCATGAAATGAATCAGGTTGAAGACCCCTCGGTACACGGCGGACGAAGACCGGGTGTAGGTCAGCAGGTCGTCCACTTCCAGAGTGGGACGGAAACGGGCAAAGGCCTTCGCGTCCAGCGGCTCATTGCGCGCCACCCGCTGCAACACGCGGCTGTCCTGCACAATCTTTTCGTTGGTGGCGGCAGTGTAACGCTCCGAGAAAATCACGGCCCAGTACCACCATTGCAGGAAGTCCCACTGCTGCTGCGAAGGACTGGTATCCCCCTGCCGGTTCAACTCCTTAAAGAACATCATCAGGGGCAACAACATGTTGTCGTAGGGCAGCCAGCGTATCGCCACCAGTAGTTTCTGGTTGTGCAGGTATTCCAGCGTCTGCTTGAGCAGTCCTGTCATCTCATCCCAGTGCTCGACAAAATCGTCTGCCGTGAGTCGCTTGAGCAGTTGCCCCTTTTCAATCTTGTCAAAGCGGCCTGTCATCAGCGCAATGGCCCGCACCATGAGTTCGCGGTTGACTGAAATGTCTGGGTTGGTATCGGCAAATTTATCGAACTGCTGACGAAGATTGAACTTGCCAAACACTTTGGCTGCCAGGACGTCAGTGAAGTTGAGCTGAATGCCCTTGCTGTTGCTGCGCTCGAAAAACGTCGTGAACTTTTCCAGTTCCATATCCAGCAGGTAATAGCTGAGAAGCTGCTGCTGCTCGTACATGGTCTTGAGCTTGGACAGCACCTGCAAAAACACTTCAAAGGCTGCATTCAGCGCGGCCTGATCCTCAGCAGCGGCCAACGCTTTACCGCGCTCAGTTTGCTCACGGAAAAACTTTTCAACGTCGCGCTCACGGGGCACGGTTAGCATGTATTCGAAGGCATAATCCAGCGGCACACAAATCACCTCAGCCGAATCCGAACCCTGAATGCCGTCAAAATCATCATTGTCGTCATGCATCAGGTCTTCGAGTGATTTCTGAGCGAACTCCTCTGCCTTGAGGTCCACCGCACCGGGCTGCACCACGTAGTACACCTTGTCAATGCCTCTAAGAGCGCGGTACAGGCTGGTCGTGCGCTGCTGGCCGTCCAGCAGGATTTTCAGCCCATCTTGCTGGCTGGCGTGCTTCATTTCCTCTTCGGTGTAATGCTTGATTCCTATTTTGGCCCGGCTGCCTGGGCCTTTGCGGGGCCGCTTGTCTACCTCGCGCAGGCTGAGTTCAAACGACGGCTTGCCGTAAATCACGCTGCCTACGAAGATGCCGCGAATCAGGCTGTCAAACAGCGCATAGGTCTGCTCCATCTCCCAGACAAAATCGCGCTGAAATTCGGGCAGCAGTACCACGGGCGGCTCGGCTTCAAGCTGCGCCACCAACTGCTTAAGGCTCTCGCTGCGGGCCTGGTCTTGTGCTTGGGTCATCGCTTAGTCCTCTCGCTCGCTCGCTGCTTCAGCCCCAGCCCCGCCATACGCCCCCGCCGTCAGCTCCTCCACCAGCGCAATCTCGCCCGCGTTCAGGCCGTACAGCTCGTACACCAGCGCGTTCAGCTCATCTAGCCGCGAGTCGTCGGTAAAGCCCTCCAGCCGCCGCGCCTGCTCTGGCGTAGGTGTAATAAATGGCAGCCGCTCAACTGACTGACCAATAAATTCTATAAATCCCGTATTCACTATATTAAAAAATACTCTGTAATAAACTAAGAATAAATTAGAGTTTAACATGGATAGAATCCACTTCTTATCAGTATTCAAGAAATACACGGTATTGACATATAACCTCGAGTCAATATCGTAGAAAAATCTTGGAGATGAACCATACTTACCCCAACTTATTCTTGGCTTAGTAAAACTATCATAATATGAGCACGGCCTTAGCTCCCACCAGAATTTGCCCTTATCGCCTCTCTTTATAAGTTTTTCCCTGTGTAGACTGAGTATCTCGTATATTTGGGGATGCTCTTCAGAAAAAACCTTTTCAGCGGCTTTTGACTCCAAACTAGACCATGAGTTCTTATATGTCTCGTCGTGACTAGTTGGAAAGACAATTAAGTAAAAATTCGCCTCCTTAGACGACCACCTGGAAATATCTCTGCCTCTCAAAAACGGCTTGACATACATTTCGGATTGGGGATTGTTTTTAATAATCATGTCCCGCGTCTCTTTATCAATAATAAAAGCTTCGTTCAGTCCCGTTTTAATTCCACTAAGGATTTTGTTTGACACGATTTCCGATAGAGGTTTACCCCGCGCCATCATCTTGCTAAGTACATTCAATAATCTTGCATCTTCAATCATCCATTTTTCTTTTCCAACGAACTTGACATCAATTTCTTCAATCAGGCCTCTAGAACTGATATGGAAATTTTGCAATGCTTCCCGAATCACATATAGAGGAATTTCGCCGCCAGCGCCTCTGTTTATTTGTCTTCTTAGGGATTGTTCAGAGATTATGCTCACATGACCCGTCTTTACCTCTCCTTTTCTCAGAACAACTATCGCCGGGAATGTATGTGCATCAAAAACTTTAATATGGCCAAAATCAACTACAATCTCTACAGTTGCCTTATCGGCTATCACTTTCCTTATGCCTTCACCATAATCAATTTTCATGAATCTATTAGGGGTGATGTAAGCCAGCCGACCGCCTTCGCGCAGCAGGTTCAGGCCCTTCTGGTAAAAGTAGACATATAGGTCGGCACGGCCTGACTCTACATCTGGAAAAGCCTGTTTCAACGCGGCTTTGTAGGTGGCCTTCATGTTGCCGATGCTCACATACGGCGGGTTGCCTATCACGATGTCAAAACCGCCGTTGCCGCTCCGGTTCTCGTGGCGCATCACCTCGGCAAAGTGGACATTGTGCAGGAAGAAGGGCAGCGGTTCTTGCTCGTCCCAGACCTTGACCTTCTGGTCTATCAGGCGGCCCATGTTGTCGGCCAGGGCGGTGCGGCGCTTGGTGAGGGTGCCGCGCGTGCGCTCGGCCTGGTGGGGGTCGGCAATCTGGCGGTCAAGAAGCCTTATCTGACTGTCCAGACCTTTAATTCGGTAGTCCACGTCGGCTTTGAACAGCTCCCGCTCCAGCGCTTGAATCTCGGCTCTCAGGACGCGGCGCTGCTCGGGGCGCTGCTCGCCAAAGAATTCCTCGTGCTTGGCTTCAATCGCTCTGGCCTTGTCGGCAATCGCGGCTTCGTCGCCCACCACCGCCTGCTCTACGCGGATAAAGGGGGCACCGTCTACGGTCTCCAGCAGGCCGTCGCCCGCCATCAGTTTGTAGTCGAGGTTGGGCAGCGGCTCGCTTTCCTGCGCGTCTACCACCAGCGAGAGCCACAGGCGCAAGCGAGCGATTTCAATGGCCTCGTGCTTGATGTCCACCCCGTACAAGCTGTGCTGGATGTACTGGCGCTTCCACTGGGCCAGCGCAGGGCTGCCTTCGGCGGCGTGAATACCGCGCTTGGCCTCGGCGCTGCGGCGCACGCGAATCATGGCGTTCAGGAAGCCCACCAGCATGGACGCGGTGCCCACGGCGGGGTCCAGCACGCGCACCCCTTCTAGCGCTTGGATAATCTGGCCCGCTTCGGCCAGGGTGAGGTCGTGCGGGTCGCTGTCGTCGGCGGTGAGCGGCAAGAGGCGGTCTTGGGAAATCCCTGTGTGGTCGCTCAGGTAGCGAGTGAGTGTCTCCTCCGCCATGAACTGCACGATGGAGCGCGGCGTGTAGAAGGTGCCGCTCTGGGCCGCTTCTTCTTCTTCCATCATGTTCTCAAAGACCTTGCCCAGCATTTCGGGGTCCAGGCTGATTTCCTGCTCCAGCGAGCTGCTCTCGCTAACGGTGAAGTTGTACCCGCCCAGCACGTTCAGGATGCTGCCCGTAGCTTTGGGGTCAAAGAGGCTGTTAGGCAAGTTGAGCACGGTGGTCAGCGGGTACTCGCGCTCGAAGAGGCTGCCGTTGAGGTAAGGGACGCTGCCAAAGGGGCTGTCCTGGCCGCCGCGCTCGGTATTCAGCACTTCAAAAAACAGCGGCTCTAAGGCGTCACGGTAAAAGTTCGCGCCGGGGTGCTCGGTGGCGCGGCGGTACAGGTCGGGCAAGAAGTCCTGATTGCCGTCCAGCCAGCCTTTTTTCTGAATGAAGTACAGGAAGATGATGCGTCCCAGCAGCCGCTGGGTAAACGCGTGGAGGCTTTGGCTATCGCCCGTCAGGTTGCGCTTATGGGGGCCGATGCGTGCGCCTGGGTTCTCGGCGGCGATGGTGGCCCGCACATGGTCAAACAGCCGCTTGTATTCCTCGAAGAAACGGCGGGTGACGCGCTCCACGTTGAAGGCGGTGATTTGCTTCAGGTGGGCCGCGCTAGGGTCGGGACTGGTGCCACCCACCGCAATTTCCCGCAGCACCGAGAGGTCGTGCTGTGTAGGGCGCGAAGGCTGGATACTCAACTTGCCCAGCTTGAGACCGCTGCTTGGCTTGGGGGTGGTCGCCTCCGCGTCGGCGCTGCGCTCACGGCGCGGCTTGACAAACACCAAGCGGTCGAAGGCGGGTGTGGCAAAGGTGAGCAGGTACTCGCCAGGACGCTTAAGGAACTGCTCGGTCACGCGGCGCAGCGTGGCGGCGTGCAGGTCACGCACCTCAAAGTGAACGTGCTGCAACTGGTCCATGTCAGCCAACATCCACACGCGGCTCACGTCCCCGGCGGCGGCTCCTTCCAGGCCGATGTCTGCCGGGGCGAAGTCAGGGGCCTCGGTATCGGCAGGGTAGCCGAGCAGGTGGTATACGTCGGCCAACTGGGCAGCGGAACGCAGGCGGCGCAGGTCATCAAGTTGCAGCAAGGGCAAACACTCCTTTGGTCGGTTGAAGGTAAGGAATAAACCCTTACAGGGTAGCGGGTTCGGGGCGCTGGAGCGCAAAAAGTGGGCCAGAGGTAAGGGGAGAGCCAATCATGAATAGATTTTTCCATGAATCCATGAAATAATTTTTTCATGCCAAAGATTATCGCCATAGGCAACATGAAAGGCGGGGTGGGCAAGACGACCACCGCCGTGCAGCTGGCGCAGGCGCTGGGCAAGCGCGGGCGCACGCTGCTGCTGGACGCCGACGAAGAACTCCAGTGCGCCGTGTTCTGGCGGGCGGGCGACTTTGACGGCTGGCAGTTCGAGGCCATTCCCTTCCGGGATGCTGGCGCCGACCAGCTCACAGGCTACGAATACGTTGTCATTGACACCAAAGGCAACGAGCAGGCCGCCGACCTGGTGGCCCTCGCGGGCGACAGTGACCTGCTGATTGTGCCGACCAGACCTGAAGGGGTGAGCGCCACGGGCCTGCTGCGGACGCTGCGGCCCCTCATTGAAGCGGACGTGAAGAATTACCGGGTGCTGATTGTCGCCAACGAAGGCGGGCGCGGCGACGAGCTGCGCGAGACGCTGGCCGAGCAGGATATTCCGGTGCTGCACACCATCGTCCGCAAAAGTACGGCGGTGGGGGACGCTGCCGAGCAGCAGATTCCGATTGAAGCCGTGGGGGGCCGCTACGCCAAGCTGGTGGCTGTGGACTACGCATCTGTAGCGCGGGAGGTGCTCAGCGATGTCTGAGAAGAAAAGCCGTTTTGGAGTCTTGAAAGATGTGAAAGCCCAGGTGCAGCAGCAGGAGCAGCCCGCGCCTACGCCTACGCCACAGGCCGACAAGCAGCAACCCTTCAGCAGCACCCTGAGCGGCGACCTCAAGCGGCGGCTGAAGATGGCGACGGCGGCGGAAGGCCGCAAGCAGTACCTGGTGCTGGAGCAGGCGCTGGAAGAGTACCTGAGTCGGCACCACCCAGAACTTAAGTAGAGAAAAACCCGCCTGGCGCGGGTTTCTTTGTTTCATGGAAACATTTTTTCTTGGAGCATTTATCTCATGGCAGCAACTCTAGGCCAGGAAATGCCTGGCGGTAATGCTGAGGGTCAAGGGTCATCAGCCTGGCCCCGATTTCCGCTGCATGTGCCCCGATGAAAAAGTCGGCTAGCAGGCGGCGGGGCTGTCCACCACCGCTTTTGCGGCGGCGCTGGGCGTATTCCGCGAAAGTCCTCGCCGTTTCATCCCAGATAGCAGCGGGGGTGTGGGTATCTACCGTGATACTCAGCCGTGAAAGCTGCTGGTCAAGCATGGCAGCGTTCATCCCTGGAAGCGCCATCAACTCGGCCCGTACAGCGGCATGAATGATGAGGCTTTCCTGCTGCTGATGGTGAAACAGCTGCCTGGCCAGCTCACCTGCACCTTCTTCACCCGTAAACAGGGCGCTGAGGACATTGGTGTCCAGGCAAATGGTCATGCCCCGTGTTCGCGCAGGTTACGAATAAAGGTGAGGTTGCCCCCCGGCAGCTTAGGCAGGATGCCGACAGCGCTCAGGAACGGATTTTCCGGCTCCGTAGGCAGGGTGATTTCCAGTTCCTGCCCTGCCGTGAAGTGCCGGGCAATTTCGGCGGGTAGGACCAGGCGACCTTTCTGGTCAACCGTAGCTTTGATGGTGTATTGAGTCATGGTTTCTCCTCCTGTGGCCGAAGCTGAAGGCGCGCTGTACCTGAGAGTATGGCACCATCCGGGAGGGGTAAACGTTGCTTTAGCTTCCGCTCTTTCATTTTTTCATGAAAGCATTTTTCCATGAAATATTTCAAATTCCCCTACAGGAAATAGCCCGCCTCTACCCGGAAGTGCTGGGTCAGGCGGCGGATATGGTCCGCCGTGAAGGCCCGCTCACCGGTCACCAGTCGGCTAATCACAGCTTGGTCTATGCCCGTCAAGCCCGCCAGCTGACGCTGAGAAAGACCGCGCAACTCCATCAGATACTTCAGATTGGCGGCCGGGTTGCCCTGTGGGGTCGGCCAGCGCCGGTCCTCATATTCCTGGATGCGTTCAACCATCAGGCCCAGCAGGCTCCCCAGGGGGTGCTGGGGGTTCTCGCCTACCTCATTCCAGACCGGCTCCAGCAGTTCCAGGGCTGCGGCGTGCTGCTCGTCCGTCCCAATCGGGGTCAGCGCATGGCTCAGCTGCTGCCAGACCGGGGTAAGTTGTTGCAGATTCAGGGCTTCCATGCGTCGTACTCCTTGTGGGTGCCAATAAACTTAATCCAGAAGGTCTTGTACTGGAAATTGCTGGTCACAATCAGGCGGTAGCGGTTGCCGCAGATATTGAACACGATGTGGCCCCCGACCCAGTCGGCACTGCGGTAATCCTCTTTCACGTCGGCAAAGCAGGTGTACTCGGCTTTCCGCATGTGCCGGTACCAGTCGTCCAGAGCCTCCTGGGCGTCAGGATGGTCCTCGGCGAACGCCATCAGGGTGTTTTTGGAGATGACGTTCATCGATTCCCATGATGACAAGGTGGCATCATGATGTCAATCTGTCATCATAGGGAATGAAATAATATTTTCATAGAAAATTTTTTTCAATAAAACATGCTTCCATTCAGAACACGTCCGGCAAACTCGCCGCCGCCTGTGCGAGTTGCTGCGCCTTGACCCGGCCATAAATCGCCGTGGTGGCCGGGTTCTCGTGGCCCAGGATGGTCCCGATTTCGTGGAGGCTGCGGCCATGCTCGACCAGGGCGGTGGCGTAGGAGTGCCTGAGCTTGTGCGGGCTGACCTTCGCCGGGTCCAGGCCCGCTTTCCTGGCCGCCGCGTCCATCATCTTCTGCATGTTCCTGGCTCCAAACGGCTGGCCCCGGTTTGCGCCGCTCAGGTAAGACCAGACATACGGGCTGGTGGGGTGGCCTTCCACCCGGCGCACCTGGAGCCACTGCATCAGCGCCCGCTGCGCGGTGGGGGAGAGCGGCACAAACCGTTCCTTGTCGCCCTTGCCGATGACCGTAACAGCAGTGGGCAGGGTGTCGCTGTAGGTGATGCGGTCAAAGGTCAGACCCAGCACCTCGCTCAGCCGTGCGCCCGTGCCATACAGGAACGCCAGGAACGCCCAGTTCCGCAGGCCCACGCTTGGCCGGGGGTTGTCGTGCGCTGCCTGAAGGAGCTTGGCAATATCCGGGCTTTCCAGGTACTTGGGCAGACGCTGCGGGAGCTTGGGCCGTTTGATTTCGGCGGCGGGGTCGCCCACCAGCGGGAGCCGCTGCACGTCGCGCAGGAAGGCCCAGAACTTACGCCATGAAGCCAGCAGGCGGTGGTAGCGGTGTGGCTTGGGGTTGAGGGTCGCCAGAAACAGCCGCAGGTCAGCCGCCGTGACCTGTGCCCAGTCGCGGCCACGCTGGGGCAGGGGATAGGCGTCGGATTCCAAGAAGGCCCGCAGCTGGCGAACGTCGCCCGCGTAGTTGCGGATGGTGGCCGGGCTGCGGCCCTCTTCCAACTTCAGGTAGTGCTCAAAAGCGGTGATGTGGTCTATCAAAACCAGTTCTCCAATCGCAGGTCAGGGACGCGCTCAAACTCTTTGACGTTGTTGGTCACCAGCGTTGCCCCGAGGGAAAGGGCGTGGGCTGCAATGAGAAGGTCCATCGCGCCAATGGGACGCCCACCCGCTTCCAGCGCCGCCCGCAGCGCGCCGTAATGCTCGGTGGCCTCTGCGCCAAAAGGCAATACTTCCAGCGGCTCGACGAACGCCTCCAGCACAGCCGCGTTCCTGACCGACCCGCTTTTGCTCACGCCATACCGCAGCTCCGCGAGGGTGATGCTTGATAGCCCGATGGCGTCGGCTGGATGCTCGGCAAACCGCTCGGCCACGTGAGGCGGTCGGCGGCCTAAGATGTAGATGCAGGTGTTGGTGTCCAGCAGGTGGGTGAGGCTCACAGGTCCCAGTTCCGTTCTTGCTGGGGCAGGTCTTCACGGGTCAGGGGCACGTCCACTTCAGGCAGCGCGGCATACCACGCCTGCCAGAACTCTTCATGGCTGCCTGGAGTGTTGGGAATCAGCAGCACGCCAGTAGAGACCCGCTTAATAGTGACTTCCTGCCCTTCGAAGCGGAAAGCCTTGGGAAGCCGTACGGCCTGCGAGCGGCCGGTCTGGAAAATCTTGGCTGTGGTCATGGGAGTCCTCCATTTGGTATCTATCAAAGAATATATATTAAAGGCGGTTGCCAGGAGAGATCAAAAGCTGAGGCATTTACCGCAACACCTCAATTTCCAGCCCCAACTCCAACTCGCCCCAGGCCCGGTCCATCGTCGCTACCGGCTGCCTCAGGCGCTGCCCCAGGGCCAGACAGTAACGGTCTCCCAGGCTCAGGCCCTGCCCACGGGTCAGCGGGCGCAGGCGGGCAACGGTGTAGGCGTCCTCCGGCACCCCGGGATCAATGGTGATCACTTGTGAGAGGCCCGCCGCCTCCAGCTGGGCCTGAGCATCTTCTGGTGACAGCCCCCGCTCCGCCAGCTTGGACAGCACTTCGGCAAGATTGACCGTGTGCATGACCGAACCGGGCAAACGCTCCTGAACAGCGTCCGTCCCCGGTTCCCCAAACAGATAGGTCAGTAGGGCACTGGCATCCAGTACCGTCACCCCTCGGCTCCGGCTTCGGCGTGGCGTTCAGCGATAAAGGCATCGGTTTCACTTTCCTCTACTTTCAGATGTCCGAAAAGCCCTCTGCCTTGCTGGGCCAGGATGCTGGCCGAAACCACTTCCGCTGTGCCGTCTGCCCGGATACGGAAGACCAGATCATCCTGTTCCTGAAGGTGCAGTGCCATGCGAAGTCGCTTTGGTAAATTCAGCCGTCCATGCTCACGGACAGAAACAGTAAAGTTCATCATATTGACAGCTTAGCGAAACTGAGAACTCATAGGGTGGGTCAAATCAGATTTGGCAACCTAAAGTGGGCTTTTGAACTCTCACCATGAGGACATAACAGTATTATTTCGCAAAATAACAATTTGACGAAATAGAGAAAAGTTGCTGCTACCGCTCTAAACCGCGTCTCACTCGGCAAAAATCCGCCAGCGCACAGGTCGGGTGCCGTACCGACTCAGAATAAAGTTCGTAAAATATTTTCCAGAGTTCGTAAAATATAAGGGAGCAGCGAAGCCCTGCCCATGGCTTAATTTGTCTCAGAACATCTCAGTGGGAACAGTTCTGTCGCTTCACGCAGGGGGTAAACTTTGAACATGACTCTCCCCGACAAGGCCCTGTTCACCATCAAGGAAGCGGGCGAACACCTGGCCCTCAGCCGCGCCTCGGTGTACCGGCTGATTGATGAGGGAATGCTGACCCGCGTGTATCCCCGGCCCCGCTGCGCCCGGATTACCCGCGAAAGCCTGAGCGCCCACCTTGCCCGCGCCGAGCAAGGGAGTGAGGCGGTGCGCCAGGCCGCCGAGCTGGGCCGGGCCAACCGCAAGGAGCAACAAGCACAGCAGGCCGCGCAGCAGCAGGAGCAGAAGCGAAGCGGGTTCCTGGCTCGGTTTGGGTTGTTCGGGGGCTGACCTTGCAGCACACCGTCTGACACGCATATTTCCGTATGTTGCACGGGCGCGGGCCTTTTTGATGGCCGCGCCCGCTTTTCGTGCAACACACTGTCCAGCACGGCAAATTTCCGTATGTTGCACTGAACATGACGGCGGGGTGTGCTGGGTCATCCGCGAACGCTCAGAGCATCGGCGGCGGGGCTGTGGCTGGGTTGTCAGCTCAGAGCTAGGCCGCTGGCGGTGGACCTCCGACGCGGTGGTTTCCGGCCAGCTTGAGCCGGTCATACAGCCCTGCACCGACCAGCTCTGAGACCACCACGGCGGCGGCTTTCTTCGCTGGATAGGCTTTCAAGTCCTGTACAACGCGTGCCAGCACAGCGCTGATGTCCTCGCTCACGTCCTGGCCCTGGTCGCGCAGGCGCAGCATCTGCCATAGCAGCCACGTCCAGAAGCGCAGGTTCTGGGAATCTCCGAAGGTGGCTGCCAGTTGGCGGGCGCACTCGCTGACGGCGGCGCTGCGCTCTTGCTTCGAGAGGCCACAGAGGGCCGGAATGGCATAAACCGTGTCCAGGCCGCCAAAAAAGGCCAGTGCATCAGTCAGTGTAACGCCAGGGGAATCCTGTAAAAACGGGGCTAACGCCCATGCCAACAGGGTTTTTTCGCTCACTACAGCCTTTTCCGCTTCTTGTGACTGTTGCAACTGGAAAAGTTGGCCCTGGGACAGCAGTTCTGCTTCTTCGGCCTTGCCTAGCCTGACCCGCTCCAGCTCGGCCCAGGCAGTGCGGCCCTTTCTGGCATCTGCATCGAGGTCACGCCAGCGCACGCCGACCAGGTCGTCGTGGCGTACCCGCACCCGCTCGCGGGTTCCGGCCAGGACTTCGTGCGGGCGCAAGGACAGCGCCCAGACCTTGCCGGTCACTGCCGTCTGACCGCGCAGGGTGCCGTAGTGGTCACGCTGGTGCAACACGCCTACCTTCTCCAGCGGGCGCAGGTTGCGCCAGACCGTCGAGCGGTTCACTTCCAGGTGGGCGGCGATGAGGTCAAGCGGTAAGTGGAAGCTGACCTGGGTGGCGTGCTGCTCGTGCAGCCCGCGCTGCCGCAGCACGGTGAGACCGATGCGGAACAGCAGCCGATAAATCCGGCGGGCGGTGGCCGGGCACTCGGCGGTGTCCAGGCAGTCTGTGAGCGTGTCCAGCGGGTTGAGTTCCAGCACGCCCGCGCCCGTGCTGCTGCTCCTGGGTGTGGGGACGGGTGGCGCGGCCACCTCGGCCACACGGGGCAGTGTGGCTGGTAGGGGTGCTGCGTCCGCAGCGGTGGGCGCAGGGTTTTTCTCCTGCTGGGCGAGTTCGGACAGCATGTCAAACAGTGGCCCGGTGGCCGCTGCTGGACTTTTTCGTAACTGACGACTGAGAAATGCCTCAAGGAAAGAGGACAAGACAAACCCTCCTCGCTCTTGCGCGAGGAGGGGCCGGTCAGTTACCATGCTGTCAACCACGACGTGCTGGGGTCAGTTGGCGGCTCCTCACACAAGACACGCTCCCTTCGGGGAGCTGTTTTGTTGTAGGTCACACAATACCTGATTATCAGGCATATGTCACCGCGAGATAAGAAATGTTTTGCAGGACGGATTTTTTGGCCTCGGCCACACTGGCCAACCGGACTAGAGCTGCGTCCGCAGCGGTGGGCGCAGGGCTAGGCTCCTGCTGGGCGAGTTCGGACAGCATGTCAAACAGTGGCCCGGTGGCCGCTGTTTGATTGGTTCGTGACTGACGTGCCAAGAAGGCCTTGAGGAATGGAGCAGATTTAGATTCCACCTCAGCTCTATGAGAGTCGTATTTCGGACGACTTGGAGAATGCTCCAGAGTCATGATCACCTCGACGCGCTTATCCTGGGATATTGACCCAGGACGCCCAGCCGCGTACACTGGACGCACGAAAGCCGCGTTGCTTTCGTCCTTAAAAAACGAAGCAACTTAGTTTTGACGTAACCCCTCGCTAGGACGGCCATCCTTTGATGCGGGGGGTTTCCCTTTGGCTACTCGGCCATCGGGTTAAGCGAGATTGTAGCACCGGGCACGGGCCGGAGCGCAAGCAGACTAATGGCTCATCCGCTGCCTGGCCTCGAGGATACGGGTGAGTTCATCCTCCGGGACGTTTGGAAGTGCCGCCCGCGCTGCTTCTGGTGTTGCGTCCACACCCAGCATGTCCAGCGTCAGGGCAGCCGTTTCGTACTCATTGCGGCAGGTGGCTAGGCGGCGCTTGGGGAGTTCACGCTGGGCTCGTGGCGTTTCTAACTTCTCAGTGAGTCGCTGGAGCTTGGTAGCCATGTTTTAAGTGTACCGGCCATCATTTCTGTAACGTACGGGTACGATGCCTGTTGAGCCGGCTTCGGAAAAAGCCCTTTCGGATTTGACGGTCTGGGGCGTGTAGGGTACAGAGCGCAAATGAGCCACAAAATCTCAGCTGATTTGGGAAGATGAAGATATCTCAATCTTTCCAAGGAGCATTGCTATGCCGCATACCCATCCCGCATACCCAGAAGAGGTAGGCCGCCTCGGTCAAACCTGCCAAGAGATAGACGCCAAAATCGGGAAATTGGAACGTCAGGAAATGGATCTTTACCAAGTCGCCCAGTTCAAAGGCATGGATTTGGACAGTCTGCGTTCGGTGGCTGGGCACCCCTACTTCATGCGCTTACGGCTGAGGTACGAGGACGGCAGCGTCAAAGATGTCTGCCTGGGTGAAGGTGTTCACGACATTCCCCTCTCGGACACTTATATCTGCGGGATTGGCTCGCCCCTGCGCCAGCAGATTCAGCACCGCCAAGTCCGGGAAGTAGAGATCGTTGCCGACTCTGGTGCTGTCCGTACGGCTTATCAGCTTCTTCGTCGTCAGTTGAAAATTGAGCAGAGAACCATCACTGCACTCTCTGACGTGATGCCCCTTGCAGACGGCGAAGGAACTGAGCAGGAGACCACCGACGTATTCGCGCAACTGGGACAGGAATATCTGGTTGACCAATTGGGGCGGGAAGCCAGTGCCAAGGCCAGAAGCATACTGGCAACCATCTCTGAGCGGCAAGATGAGCTGATGTCCTGGCCGACAGACAGGCTCCTAGTGGTCAACGGCGTAGCGGGCAGTGGTAAGACTGCCATCGCCTACCATCGGATTCCCAGCATGCTTCACAAGGAGAGAGTCGGCAGCCGAGAAATCAACGAGAAGAAAATTGCCGTGTTCGTGCCGAACAGTTTCTTGCTGGGGTATCTCAAGCAATTGTTACCGCGTGCCGGTGTGAATAACGTCTTCCAAACAACTCTCGAAGACTGGGCGAAGAGGGTTGTCAACCAGGGAGAACGCCGCATTCGGCAACTCGGTGATGAGACTGCCAAAATCATCTTTGACCCTAAGTCCGATGTCAGTGAGAAGCAGGCTGCCATAGCGAAAGCTGGTATGCGTGGTCGGCAGGAAATGCAGATGGTCTTGCGGCATTTGCTGGCTGACCACCTCACAAGACAGCTGGCTGATCTGAGTGCCAACTTGCCCAGGACTGGTTCCTCTACAGGAAAATGTGGACCAGAAGACTTGACAGCCACCGGTCAGGCGGCCCCCGTGTTGCAGCTGTCTCTAGCTTCTGTGCGGGAACTTGTGGAGCAGTGGCGGGGAGAGCCGGCAGAGGCGGACTGGAAGAGTCTCAGGGCCAATCTGCAGACAGAAGTGAACCGACTGATCAAAAAAGCGCTGCCGAAAGAAGTGGCTCTTCTGGCGGAACGGGAGGGGCAGGGCCCGGCAGTCTGGATTTCCGAGGTTAAAGGCCTTACTCAGCGACTGGGACAATTGGTAGAAGGTTTGCTTCCAACTACTGGAGCCTGGGAAACCTACCTGCTTTTGGTTTCCGATGAGCAGAAAGTTAGTGCGGCGGCGTCGCGTATCTTCACGGGTCCAGCTCTGAAAGTGGCAACTGAAGCGCTGCACCGCACTCCGAAGCCAGTGGGTGAGGACGGCACCCGACCATTCGAGCCGACGGATGTGACAGAACTGCCCCTGGTTCTTGCGTTGAAGATCTTGCTGGAAGGCGTTCGACCTAACGATGCAGCATTACGCGACCGCTTCGGCTCCAGCGGGCAATTCGATTATCTTGTGCTGGATGAGGGACAGGATCTCTCGCCTCTTCAGTACGCCTTGCTGAGGCGCTATACACCCGCTGGTCGCGCCGCCATTTTTGGCGATTTGCGTCAGGGCATCCATCGTTACCGGGGGATTGGCAGCTGGGACGTGGTCTGCCAAACCTTTGGCACAGGCGAAGACGAAGTTGAGGAACTCACTCAAACGTTCCGGACCACACAGGAAATCACTGCCCTGGGGAACTTCGTTCTGGAACGGGTAGCGCCGAACGCGCTCAAAGCCGAAGCGGTTCCCCGCCCCGGCAGCCCTGTACATTTTGTCCGCTATAGCACCAAAAACCATTTATTGCCCCTTCTGACACATGAAGTGAGACGGCTGCAAAGAGAGGGGGCAAAGAATATCGGTATCGTGACGCGCTCCCCTGCCGAAGCCAGCAATCTGTATGAACGGGTTTCCAAATCGAAGACAGCTTTCAAAGTTGATAGCCGTACCAAGGACTTCGAGGATTACGCTGGGGGCGTCGCTATCGTACCTATCAGCGTGGCCAAAGGACTGGAGTTTGACGCAGCTATTGTCGTCAATGCCGATGTTGATCACTATAACCCTGCCATGCCATACGACGGCTCGCTGCTCTACACGTGCGTAACCCGTGGCCTGCATCATCTGACACTTTTCGCTTTGAATGAATTCACACCACTTCTAGGAGAAATACCATCGCCCGAAGCGGGGAAATGCCCTATTAGCGGCCTCGAAATCACTGATAAGGGGTTTCACAAGCCACCTACGCATGCAGCAGGCCGTACAAGGCGAAAGGGACAGGAACGTGGTCCGGGGGCCAATCAGGATGGAATGGTGCGCACATACGATGGACGTTTCGACTCTATGCCCAGTTATGAGGGGGATGGGTCCCGTGATAACCCCTGGTACGACCGCTAACGCACTTACTACTTAACAATCCGCTCCACGACTCTGATCCAGAGTGGTGTCTTGCCGCAGATCACCACGCCAAGTATCAGCCCAAGCAGAAGCTGGGTGGAGGTCTGAGACGGGTTACCGTAGACGGGAAGCCGACGACGGTAACCCGATTTTGCTAGGGAGAGATACGGCCTGTAGAACCCGAACTTCTTTCACATCTAGGTAGTAGGGGCTTTCCCCGTCCCTCAAGCGTTCCAGCTGCGCCGCCGCCCGCTCTGCCCGCCGCTGGCTGTAGGCCCGCTGCTGCTCGGTTTTGGCAAAGGTCGCCCCCACACTGAACTGGCGTTGCTCGCGCTCAAGATTGTTCATGTAGGCCGCCCTGACTGCTTCCTGCTGGTCAAGCATCAGTGCCCAGTAACGCTCTCTGAAGCTCTGAGCGCCGCTCGTAATGGCAGCCAGCTCTTGCTGCTGAGCCTCCAGCTGGGCCGCCGTCATGCCGAGGTCTTCCGCTAGCCGATGGGGTTCAGCTTTCGGACTGACCGCCTGAGCGATCAGCAGACCAGAGAGCCGAGCCGCCGCTTGCTGCCGCCGCCGCTTACGGGGTTCCGGGTTTATCACTAAGGTGTTTTTGCTGGAGCTGTCAGATACCTTAGTGATAACTTTTTCTTCCGTCTCAGCCGCTGTTTTTTGCTTCTCTGCGCTGCGCCGTACCTCTAATGTCTGAGGCCGGAAGGTGTCGCCAGCAGGGCGGCTGAGGGCCACGCCTGCCGGGCTCTCAGGCAGGCAGATGACCACGCCGCGCCCAGGGTGGGCCGGGTCAACTGGAATCAGGCTGACCGCGCCCAGCTCCGCCAGGGCTTTCATCTTGCCGGCGGTGTTCTGGTAGTTATCGGTGGGGTTCACTTTGTTATGCCAGCCGTTCAGCCCGCCCACTTCCAGCCGGGCCAGCCCGCGCCATTCCGCCAGCAGGCCCTGGGCCGCAAAGCCCGCGAGGTGGGCCGCCATCTTCTTCAGCCCGGCCCTGGAGCGGTGGTGCATGTCGAGGCTGTCCAGATGCGCCGTGACCTGCTTCAAATAGGTTTCCGGGTTCATGGCCCACTGCTGCCTGACCGTGTTCATGTCGAGGCTTGGGGGCTGGTTGGTCACGTCATCCCGCCCGCCGCCGATACCGAGTTCAGAGCGGGCCGCGCTGTCTGCCGCACGCTCATCCCCGCCGTGTTCCAGAATCCGCATGGCGTCATAGGCGTTCCAGGCCCGCCCTTCAGCGTCATTCAGGGGGCATGACCCGTTAAAGCTCAGCGCCCGCTCCAGACCGTCAGCACCCCCAAGAATCATCACGCCCGCGTTGCCGGTGCTGCTGGCCGGGGGTAGGTATTTGTCACCCTTCAGCCGGTATCCGTTCCGCTCCAGAATCTCTCTGACCGTGACCGTCTCACGGTAGAGGGTGCGAGTCTGCCCACCCTTTCCGCTGGCCTTCCTGGGCCGCCTGGGGGCCGGTGTGGGGCGCTGCACTTCGTCTCGCTGGGCCTGTGCTGACGGCGTTGCCGTCAGAATGCGCTCCAGGGCCTCCGTGCTGACCCGTGCTTCAGGCTCGGCATAGACCAGGTTCACGGGCAAGGGCCGCGCCGGGTTCTTCAGGTTCAGGGTGCCCGGCTGTCTCAGGATGCGGGCCGGTTCTGCGCTGGCAGTGTCTGCGTCGAATGTTTCCGCCAGCGCCAGAAGCAGCTGCTTGGCTTCCTTGGGGCTGAAGGTGTCTTCAGTTCTCAGATACACGTGTAGCCCGTGGCCACTGTCCACAATGGCTACGGGGGGCAGCTCGAACGCTTCGCACGTGTCGAGGATTTCGCCCATCAGGCGGCCCTTGAGGTCTTCCAGCAGCTCAGGGCTGGCCTGAAGCAGCTCAGCTTTACTCATGCCGCCAAAGCGGGGCAGGTGTGCCAGGTCGCCCAGGTCAACCTCGAACCAGAGACAGCCCAGTGGGAGAATGTTCTCCCCCCCGCCGCTGGAAGTATCCATGCGCCGTGCCACTCCGAAGTAGGCGTCTGCGCCGCGTGTGTCTCCAGCAGACCCTAGCCTCTTCAGCTCAGGCCAGCTGAGCCAACCTTTACGGATGCGGCCCGCCTTGATGAACCGTTCTTCGATCACGCCTTCCGCGTGGCCGTCATGCAGCACCAGTAGCAGCTGCTCAAACTGGTTGCGGTAAATGGGCGTGTGGTTGCTGAGCTGTCCCTCTAGCTGAAAAATGTGGGGCGTGCCGATGGTACCAGACTCGTGCCATCCGCTGGTCGCCCCACTCAAGTCTGACCGCCTTTGTAACTCTGCAGATGCTTCTTCAGGCTGGGCATGTCTATGAACTGAATGCCGCTGATTTTCTGGCCGTCGATCTTACCTTCTCTGACCCACCGCTTTAGGGTGGAGGGGCTGACCCGGCGGCCTATAGCCTCGTGTGCGCGCAGGGGCGTGAGCAGTTCCGGTGCTGTTTGCATGAACGTTCTTTCCGGGAGCGCTATGGCTGTGCATACTGCAGGTAGGCTCCATCCCCGTATAGCTTGCAGCTATACGGGAGGATGGCTACACTAAGGACACAGCCGGCCCGGCGAGCGAACGTCGGGCGACTCCCTCTGAGTGGGGTTTCGAGCTGGGTTATTTAGAGAACGTCGGCGTCGGTGCGGGAACACCTGCGCCGGATTTTTTTGGTCCGGCGCAGCCTCGGCTCTGAAGCAATTATATCCAGTGGGCTTTCACGTGTCTAGATTGGCCAGGATCGACTTGATT
>NZ_CP086384.1 GCF_020889625.1 Deinococcus radiophilus | reverse complement strand
CACGTCCGACCAACTGGCGACGGACGCTCAAGGGGACGATGGAAACGTCATCCTTAAAGACTGGAAGGCTGAAGGCAAGGCGCAGTTGGACGCGGCGCACGAGGCCCTGAGATACCTGTGCGAGCCCGTATCCCCACCTCAGCAGCTCGAGCAGTTCATTTCCTATTTTTGCGGCGACATTTTGGACGCTCAGGCCCTGGCCGATACCGAACCGCTCAGGATCAGCTTCTACAAGGCCAGCGCGGCGTTCCTGCGAGCTTACGCTGCAGTTGCCCAGGTGCTCGTTGAGGCCGGCTACACTCCAGAGCAAGCGGCGCAACTCGAGAAGGAAAGCGCCTTCTACAGCGAGATGCGTCAGAACATCAAAAAAGCCTCTGGAGAAGAGCTGGACATCAAGCCTTATGAGCAGGGGATGCGTCAGCTGATCAATATGTATATCCAGGCAGACCCCGCGCAGGAGGTTGGGCAGCTCAGTGAGATGACGCTGGTGCAGGCCATTGTCGAGACCGGGATCAATGACGTCATTGCCCAGCACATCAACAAGTCAGGCCGCTACTCCAACCGGGCAGTGGCTGAGACGATTGTCAACAATGTCCGCAAGACCATCATCCGTGACCAATTGACGGACCCGCGGTTCTACGAGCAGATGTCTGACTTGCTTGATGACCTGATCAAGCAGCACCTGGCCGGTACGCTGGCCTACGAAGATTTCCTGAGGGAGACAGAGCAGCTTATTCGTGCTCTGGCGGCCAAGGGCCAAACGGAAGGAGTGCCAAGCAGCTTGATGGGTCGGCAGGCAGCCACCGTCATTTTCAACAATCTGGGCGGACTCAAGACCAGTGGAGTGTTTTCCGTCCCAGAAAACGCAGACGAGCGGGCTCAGTTGGCCCTTGATATTGACCAGGCACTCAAAGAGCAAGCACCCGCCGCCTGGCGGGGCGACGAAATGCGGCAGCGGCAGGTCAAGAACATCCTCCATCCTCTGATGTCCCGTGACCGGGACGCCACCGAAGCGCTATTCGAGTTGATCTTTAACCTGGGAAGATACTGATGAAAGCGGGGAGCACACAGGAGCCGGTCACCATCGGCGACCTGGAAATGACATTGATCCTTAAAGATGTTAAAAACGTTCACCTCAGCGTCCATCCGCCTGACGGAAGGATCACCTTGGTGGCACCACTGGGCACCCGGTCTGATGTGGCCCGCGCCTACGCCATCTCTAAGCTCGAATGGATTCGTAAGCAGCAGCAGGCGCTCAATGAGCAGGCCCGGCAGTCAGCCAGAGCGTTCACCGAGCGCGAAACCCATTACTTGTGGGGCAGGCGGTACCTGATGACCGTTCAGGAAGCTGATGGCCGCCCAAAGGTCGAAGTAGACCACAGCCAGATCATCCTGACTGTCAGGCCAGAGACTTCCGTGGCCAAACGTGCTGAAGTTATGCACAGGTGGCATAAAAGCCTGCTCTACGAGGCGGTTCCTCCCCTCATCAGCAAGTGGGAGGATATTCTTCAGGTCAGGGTACAGCGCTATTTCCTGCAGCGCATGAAGACGCGCTGGGGCAGCTGCAACCCGGAGCGTGGGCACATCCGCCTCAACACCGAACTGGTCAAGAAACCAAAGGAGATGCTTGATTACGTGGTGCTCCACGAAATGGCTCATTTACTTGATCAGACCCATGGCCAGCAGTTTCAAAGCATCCTGAATGCCCACTTTCCGCAGTGGCGTGAGGTCAGGCAGGAGTTAAATGCGCTGCCTTTAAGCGAGTAGTTCAAGTCGGCGGTCATTCCCGTATAGAGCTTATAGACAGGTGAGCTGTCTCCCACCCACAAAGGCGAAGATCTTGAGCACGTTTCAGCCCAGTCACTATCAGCAGGCCATCTTCGACTTCGTGCGGAGCGGTACCGGTGACGGAGTGGTCCGCGCTACAGCAGGCGCAGGCAAGACCACGACCCTGGTCGAGATCGCCAAGCAATTACCGAGTGATCTCGATGCGGTATTTCTGGCCTTCAATACCCACACCGCCAACGAACTCAGGGCGCGGCTCCCCAGACATGTCAGGGCCTGCACGGTCCACTCGCTCGGCCGCCGGAGCTTACTGGACCGGTTTTCACAGCTTGGGAAGCGTGATCCTGACACCCGGAAATCCAGACTCCTGATCAAAGAAAGCATCGACCGATTGAAACTGGAATTCGCCGTGCCGAGCGAGCAATGGCTACAAGCAGAGAAATATCTCCAGGAACTGCTGCGCTTCTCAGTCGCCAATCTCACTGACACCAAGGTTGAAGAGCGGGTCGCGCAGCTGGCCGTCGAATACAATCTGACTGCCCCTGCAGATCAGGGACTGGAGGTGCAGTGCCACCGTGAGGTCCGCCAGCTGCTGCGCCGGCGACTCGACGTCTTTCAGGAACACGGCCTCTACGACTACGAGGACATGCTGTACCTGCCGATCGTCCTCAAGCTGGATATTCCCAAGTATGACTTTGTGTTCGTGGACGAGGCGCAGGACCTGAGTGCCGTGCAGCTGGAACTGGTGCTGAAAGCCGTCCGAGAAGGAGGGCGTAGGCTGTTCGTGGGTGACGAGCGTCAGGCCATTTACGGCTTTACCGGAGCAGACGCCGACTCACTGGCACGCATCGTTGAGCGGACCGGAGCCACGGTCCTGCCCCTTTCCGTCACGTACCGCTGCCCCCGCTCGCACGTCGCGCTCGCCCAGCAATTGGCACCGGAAATCGAAGCGGCCCCTGGAGCCCCAGAAGGGAAAATTCATGTCATTAAAGAAGCCTGGCTTCCGCGTTGGGTGCGGCGCGGCGACCTGGTCATCTGCCGGTATACCGCTCCACTGGTCAGCAACTGTCTGGCCCTCTTGCAGCAGCAAATCCCCGCCGTGGTCCGCGGCATGGACATTGGCCGGGACCTGCTGGAGATGGCCACGCAGCTGTTCGCCGGCGGACTAAACGGATGGGAGGAACAGCTCGGTGCCTACCGGATCGCCGAAGAAGCCCGCATCCGCCGCCGCGCCGCAAACGAAATCGACGCCGAACGGCAGATCGCTGTCCGGTCCGATCTGCTGGATTCACTTGAGGTCCTCACCGCCGAGGTTGTCCGCCAAGGCCACCACAGACTGGCGAATTTGACCGAATACATCGCAGACTTCTTCAGTGATAAAGGCGGCGCTCCAGTCGTGTTCAGCACCATTCACAGGGCCAAAGGCAAGGAGGCGGACCGGGTCTTCATTCTCTACCCAGACAACATGCCGGCCGTCTATGCCCGAACAGCAGCCGCTGCGCGCGGAGAAGCCTGCGTCCAGTTCGTGGCACTGACGCGCGCCAAAAAGGATCTTATCTTTGTCGAGCAGCAGAGGTCGGAAATGGCGGTCGTTCAGCCATGAGCACTTTGAACCTGGCCCTCGATCATCAGGGAATGCTGGTCAGCGCCCTGACCGCGCCGCGCAGGGCAAAGTACATCTGCCTGGAATGCGGTGGGGCACTACTCGTCAAACGCGGAGAGCAGCGAGCAGCTCATTTCGCGCATGACGCCAGCCACCCAGGAGGCTGCAGCGGCGAAAGTGTCACCCACCTGGCGGCCAAGCGTCTGCTGAGAAGCCAGGTAGAAGCGGAGCTTGTCCAGGACCGGTCAGTGCGGTGGGCCCAGTGCTGCCCCGGAGTGGACGTCACTCAGAGATGCCGGATGCGGACCACGCTGGCTCAGGCGTATGAGGTGGAAGGAAGGTGGTCGGTGCAGGAAGAAGTGGCGCACGGCCACTACCGGTTCGATGTGGCGGTCGTGGTGGGAGGCCAAGCCGTCTTTGGCTTCGAAGTTTTCCACCGTCATCAGATTCCGGACGAGAAAGCGGCGGGGCTCGCCGTGCCCTGGCTAGAACTGGTGGCCGAGGACATCTTGGAATTCAAGCCACGAGTACCATTCAGAGGAAGCTACAGCAATAGTCGTTGCCCCGACTGCGAGCGACTAAGCGGCACTTTGCGGGAACGGCAGTTACGGGATGCGCAGCGTGGTGAGCAGTCTAGGAAATTTGTTGCCGAAGTAGAACAGGTGCAGCGAACGTGGGCCAACATCTTAAACACGGCACGCGCACTGGACCGGCAGGGAAAGAGACGGTGAGTTGCGTATAGTCCGGCCTACGTAGCGCACCCTGGCTTACCATTTGAGCGGCTGCGGGATGCAAGGCCGAGCCCTGACTGCAGAAATAGAACGGGGTCATCGCCGCTGGGGACACCCTGAACTTCACCTACCGTCAGCCGAAACGGCAGCTGGATGATGTGGAGTGAGAGCGATGAATTCTCAACTTTCCTAGAAGCCAGGAATCCTTACCTGGATCCACAACAGGGAGAAAGGCCATCCGACAGGATTGCTGGAGGAAGCGACAGCAAATTTTCTCTCCAGTGCATGCGAAAAGTGTCAGGATAAAAAGTATGCGAAACCTCCTTTTCACGGCAGCCTTACTGCTCGCCACCTCCGCCTCCGCAGGATCGACCCCTATCCGTGAGCTGATGCAGGGCAGTGGAGGACAGGTACGTTTGGACAACAACATGCTGATGGTCGGTAAACGGACCAGCGCCGGCAAGGACATGACCATGGGAGTGGCGTACTACAGCAACGTGAAAGCCGGTCGCCTGGACGAGATCTACCTGCTGACCTTCCGCTCCTCCCTATCGGCCGCTGAGCTGGATCTGCTTGGAGATAACGTGGCGCGCATCGCCAAGACCTGCTTCAACCTTTCGGCAGACCGTAAGAGCGACATCAAGTCCTTCCTAAGGGTGTACAACGACCTCGGTCCAACGGTGAAAGCCACCAGCTTCGGACCCATGAAACTGGTTTTCGACCGGGGATATACAGAATCCGGTCCGTATACTGCGGTCCGCATGAGCCGTTATGGGACGCCAGGAGTTGCTCCATGGGTAAATTACTGTGTGAAATGATGAAAAAAGCGCTCTTCTATACCGCCGCTCTACTCCTATGTCTCAGTAGGTGACAACTTCGTCTAAAGGCGCTCCTGGTGGGCAAAAGGGCTGGGTCAACAGGTCTAGGACAGCCATGAACTGTTTGGGTTTCCACCGTAAGGCATCCACGAGATGCTGAGCACCGTGCCGCACCAGACTGACCGCTCTACGACCATGCTTGAGAACGGGGATGGGCTGGGTCTGGCCCAGCCAGACCCCCCAGGCGCAAGCAGAACACCCAGGCCAGTGTCACCAGGCCAAAGAGCCGCTGTAGACGGCTCCTTTCCGTCATCCCAGTCCGCTCCAGGTCGAAGCCTCGCATCTTGAAGCTGCTGAAGGTGCACTCGATTGACCAGCGCTGCTTGTACAGCTTCCAGGTCTTCCGAGCGCTGAAATCTGTGGCAATGATGACGAGGTCACCTGTGGATGACCTCGTCGCGACCACCCGCATGAGTTCGCCAAACACGAACACCTTTTCGTCGATTTCATGGAAATGACCGTGCTGGACGTGCTTAAACCATTCCTTCCCATTCGTGTCGTCCAGCATGTCGCTGTGCCGAATGCGGATCGCCCGCTTGATGCCTTGACGACGGAGAAAACGGAACCACTCCGCACCGATGAACTCACGGTCAGCCACCAGGCCTTGCCAGCGTTTCGCTGGCAAGACGCGGAGGAGCTTCAATACCAGCCACATACGGGCATAGGTATGGCTGTTCCCAGACTCATCAAGAGGAACCCAAATCAGGGGCAGGGTGAAGCCATGAACCACGGCTCCAAGCACCAGAAAATTGATGGGCGTTTCCCCATGCTCCCAGTTGGTGCGGTCCAGACTCAGCAACACCTTCCCCGGTGGAACGATGGACGACGAGCAGAGCGATGAAAAAGTCCATGTCCAGCTGCTCATCCCGGAAGGTTCGGTCCGCCCTTCTTTTCTTGGCTTGCGGCGTGCTGATACCGGGCATGTGAGGACTCAGGTCGTGATGATTGATGCTCCTCGCGGCAATCATCGCCAGAAGCACATCGATCAGCCGCTGAAGGGTGTCAATGCGGAGGTGACTCGCGTGTGCTTTGAAGTGGCGGGTCAGTACGGTAGCCTGCTGGGCGGCGGATTCTGTTGTTTTCACACTCTCAGGAAACCGTGAACAGTCGGCCCCATCAAGCTTGATGGGGCCGACTGTTGGTTTTTGCCGTCTAGGACAATGTGAAACTGAAGTTGTCACCTACTGAGCTCCTATGTACTTCGTCTGCCCTGGCCGACACCCGTATTCCCGGCAGCAAGGTCTCCTACAACTCTAAGGGGGTCTATGTCGATGAGCGGTACGACACCATCGGCAAAACGTACCTGGCTATCCTCTGCAAAAACGGTGCACCTGAGATCTCCATCTTCAGCAAGAATGCTCTCGCCAGTGAACAGGCTTCTCCTCATATAGACGTACAGTGGACGCGGGACAGCGAATATCTCGGCACATCCGATGGCACCGTACGCCGTGATCGTCAGTCAGCTCAGTACCTGACAGGTTGAAGGAAACGTTGTCTGGGTCGCAGAAAAATATGAAGCAGGGCGGCTTATGGAAGTGTGAACTCAACGAAAGCCGCCCTGACGAATGTTGACACATTCGTGACCTACCTGAAAGAGCGTCTCCCACACCACCGAGTAGATCGTCTGCGCTGCGTTGCAGAAGTCCTGTTCGGCATCTTGCAGGCGGAATCTACTCTTCACGGCAAGATCGCGCTCCATATTGATCGCGCTGCAACAACACCGTCCATCACACGTATGGTGGCCCGTGTCCTGCATGGTGCTGGTCTGACCCAGCAGGACATCCAAGATGTCCTGCTTCCACTGCTGCCTGAAGGAAAACTGACCCTGATCATGGACCGCACCAACTGGAAGCACGGTCAGTCTCACATCAATTTGTTGGTCATCGGCGTGGTGCTGGGCAATGTCACTCTGCCACTTGCCTAGAAAGAACTGAAGCACGGTGGCAACAGTGAATCCAGAGCACGCATGATGTTGGTCGGTCAACTACTGAAACGTCTACCAGCACGAAGGTGGAAGGTGCTGATTGCTGATAGGGAGTTCCTTGGTCAGGAGTGGTTCACGTTCCTGCGGCGTAGCGGGATCAAAAGATGCATTCGTATTCGGTGGTAGACGGCGAGTATGCCCGTGACTGCTTTGCGCCATTGAAGCCGAGTCAAACTCGTGCCCTGTTTGAGAAGGCCTGGGTTCAGGGCGGCTGGATGCGAGTAGTTGCGACGCTCTCCCCAGAGGGAGAGCGGGTCATCATCGCTTCAGACTTATCCGTCTGGGACACGCTCAACGTCTATAGGCAGCGCTGGGCCATAGAGACCACCTTCTCAGCCATGAAATCCAGAGGGTTGAATCTGGAGCAAACCCACATGACCAACCCGGAGCGGGTGGGGAACTTGTTTGGTCTGCTGACCCTGGCCCTAACCTGGATGCTGCGCGTGGGGGAATGGCGAGCGGCAGCAAGGCCCATACGTGTCAAAACACATGGTCGCCCTGCGGTCAGCAGGGCGAGGTACGGGTATGAGGAGCTGAGCCGTACTCTTCGGTGGGGCGGAGAGAAATTCAGGCTCTTTCTAGACCTCTTGAGGACTCCATTTCCCACGCCAGGAGGGGCCGAAAAGCAACCTGTCAGGTACTGAGCCCGCTTTACAAAGGCTGAATACTTCCTGCTTAAGCTTTGGGCAGGAGGAAACGATGAAAAGAATTGGAATGTTAGCTGCTGCTGCGATTGCTTCTGGTGCCCTGGCGATGACCACCATCCCTAACCTGATGGCCGGTGGCGGCCAACCCACGGTAACGACCAGTGTCAACGCTCAATCCCCTATGAATCAGATGCCCGCTATGGGCCAGATGATGGACCACTCGCAAATGCACATGGGCCAGCAGATGGGTGCTGGCGACATGATGAGTATGATGGGCGGCCTAGAAACCATGAGCGGTCAGAAGCTGGACCGAGCCTTTCTCAGCATGATGATTCCCCACCACCAAGCCGCCGTGGAGATGAGTCAGGAAATTCTGAAAACGACTCAGGATGCACAGGTCAAAGCCTGGGCAGAAGGCATCATTGCTGCTCAGAAGACGGAAATCAGTCAAATGACCACCATGCTTCAGCCCTACGGTGGCCCTGATATCGGGATGGCGGCAGAGATGGACGGCATGATGACGGGCATGGTCAGTGAAATTCAACAGGCCAAGGACAAGGATGCGGCGTTCGTCAAGGGCATGATTCCGCACCACGGCAGCGCCATTATGATGGCCAATATCGCCTTGCTGAAGTCTGAGAATCCGGAAGTGCTGGCGCTGGCGCGTGACATCACGCGGGCACAGGCACAGGAAATCTATGACTTTCAGATGTATTTGCTCCAGTAACCTCCACAGAAATAAACTGAAGCATGTCCCAGGTCCTGATTGTCGACGATGATCCTGCCATTCTTGAAATTTTGCAGGCTTACCTCGTTGCAGAGGGCCACACTGTACTCAGCGCTAGTGACGGCTTTGGAGCCCGTGAAGGGCTACCACGGGCCGACCTCGCCATCATTGACTGGATGCTGCCTGGTGTTTCGGGCATGGACCTCGTCCGTGAAGCGCGGGCCGCCGATATGCAGCTTCCCATTCTAATGTTGACGGCCCGCGGCGAGGAGGAAGACAAGCTGCGGGGCCTGGACTTCGGAGTGGACGACTACGTGGTCAAACCGTTCAGCCCCCGCGAGGTGATGGCCCGTGTGCGCGCCCTGCTCAGGCGAGTGGGAGTCCGTGAAGAGGTGAGTATCGGCGATCTCTCTATAGATTTACGCTCCCACACGGCTTCCCTGAGTGGCCTGCCGCTCGAACTTTCGAAGTTGGAATTTGACCTCTTGACCGCGCTGGCGCAGCATCCTGGCATGGCGTGGACCCGTGAAAGGCTGCTTGAACGTGTCTGGGGGAGCGACTTCCTGGGAACCGAGCGCGTGGTAGATGTCCACATCACAGGTCTACGCAAGAAGCTGGGAGACACCAGCGACAATCCCCAGTTCATCGAAACGGTGCGCGGAGTCGGCTACCGCTTCCGGGAAGAATAGCTGATGCGCTTTTTCCCCCGTTTGCTGCTTTCACATCTACTGGTTATTCTGCTCGCTGCTTTCGGCATCTTTTTGCTGGCCGAGTGGCTGGCCCCCACCTTCTACCGAGACCATGTTGACCACATGACGCAGATGATAGCTACCCCTGGAGAAGCAGGTTCCGTGCTACGGGCTGACCTTGAACAGGGCTTACGCACCACGCTGACCCGCGCCCTGCTAGCTTCACTACCGCTGGCGGGCGGCGCGGCCCTATTTGCCGCCTGGTTGATGTCACGCCGCATGGGCCGCAGTGTACAACTGCTAGATGAAGGCAGCCGCGCCATCGCGCAGGGGGATTACGCCAGCCGTCTGCCAGAAGCAGGCCAGGATGAACTATCCGACCTGGCCCACAATTTCAATGTGATGGCAGGGACCTTGGAGAAAGTGGAGCAGGGACGCATTGAACTTATCGGCAACGTGGCCCATGAGTTGCGTGCGCCCCTGGCCGCCCTGCAAGGGTACGCCGATGCCATGCAGGATGGGGTGATGACTTCAGAACACGCCGCTAGAGCCATCAGCCGTGAAGTGGGAGCCATGGATAGGCTGGTGCGTGACTTGAGTTTGGTTTCCAAGGTCGAGGCAGGTAAGATGGAATTATATTCCATCACCATGTCGCCACAGGAATTGCTGGAAGCCGCGCAGGAGCGTTTTATGCCCTTCTTCGAAGATAAGGGGGTGACTCTAGTGGTCGAAGTAGCTCCTCTCCCCTTGCTATGGGCGGATAAGGAACGCAGTTTGCAGGTTCTAGCCAATCTGCTGAGTAATGCCCTGCGCCACACTCCACCTAGAGGCCAGGTGACGGTCACGGCCAAGACGCAGGGCCGCGCTGTCCGTTTTATGGTAGCCGATACAGGTTCCGGAATTTCTGGTGAGCATCTCCCGCGTATCTTCGAGCGCTTCTACCGCGCCGACCCGGCTCGCTCACGGGGCGAAGGGGGCAGCGGCGTTGGCCTGACCATCTCCAGAGGTCTGGTTGAAGCGATGGGTGGAGAGATAGAGGTGGACTCCACTCCAGGGAAAGGCAGTACCTTTGCCTTCACGTTGCCTCTGGCCCAGCCTTGAGCCTTACAAGAGCTGAATACTTCCCTTCTACAGTTCAGGCAGGAGGGACGATGTTATGACTCATCAACGCACTCAGCGGGGCGTACTGGAAGTGGCGCTGAAAAACTGCTCTGGCGGAACAGATTTACAGGGTGCGGAAGACTTTCTGCAACGGTTACCTGGAGTCTCCAGTGTTTACCTGGACCGTACCCGAAGCGTGGCGCACCTGGGCTATGACCCGGCACAGACAAGTGAACAGACCCTTCGAACCCGCATCGAACAGGCGAGTTACGTTTGCAGCTGCCAGAAATGCAGCCCTTCCCAATCGCAGCCGGGCCAGCCAGCTATAGGCCACGAACAACACCAGCATGCCCACCATCACTCTGCCGCCCCTCACGCTGGGCATCAGATGAGCCACGCTGGCCATGACGAACATGCGGGCCACGGCGCAGCGATGGTGAATGACATGCTGCGGCGCTTCGTTGTATCGCTGATCCTGACCCTGCCCATCGTGCTGTACTCCCCGATTGGGGAGGCCATCGGCTTCCGGGCGATGCCACCCTTCGGCCTCGGCATGAACTGGTTCGGGCTGATCCTGGCAACCCCGGTGGTGTGGTGGGGCGGCTGGCCGTTTATTTCGGCGGCGTGGCGTGCCCTGCGGCGGGGCGAGGCGAACATGATGACCCTGATCGCCCTGGGCATTCTCGTGTCCTATCTGTATTCACTTTGGGCCACTGCGGCGCTTAGCAGCCAGGATGTGTTCTTCGAGGCGGCGGCCATGCTGACTACCCTTTCCCTGCTAGGGCACTGGTTGGAAATGCGCTCACGTTTTGCTACCGGGCGGGCAGTAGAAGCCCTCTTGAAGCTGGCACCCGCAACTGCCCGTGTGGTTCGTGATGGGCAAGAAGTCGAAGTTCCAGTGGAGCAGGTCATCGCCGGGGACATCATCGCCATCCGCCCAGGAGACCGCTTACCCGTGGACGGCGAGGTGGTCAGCGGGGAGTCCTATGTGGACGAGAGCATGATCAGTGGGGAACCCGTGCCCGTCGCCAAGACCAGCGGGTCGAAGGTCACAGGCGGCACCGTGAACCAGAATGGCGCGTTTCAGTTCAGGGCCACCGCCGTTGGGGCCGACACCGCCCTGTCGCGCATCGTGCAGATGGTGCAGAACGCGCAGGCTAGTAAGGCTCCAGCACAGCAACTGGCGGATACCGCCGGGAAGTACCTGGTCTTCGTGGCTCTGGGCAGCGGCTTACTGGCTTTCATCATATGGACGCTATTGGGCCAGGACATTATTTTCGCCCTGACTGTAGCGGTATCTGCCATTGTGATTGCCTGCCCTGACGCTTTAGCGCTGGCCACACCCACGGCCATCACTGTTGGGGTCGGACGCGGCGCGAAAGAAGGCGTACTCTTCAAGAATGCGGGTGCCTTGGAAGCCAATGCGAGCGTCAACACGGTTATCTTTGACAAGACGGGCACATTGACCGAAGGCAAACCTGCTCTGACTGACCTCATTCCCGTTCAGGGAACCTCGGAAACCGAGCTGCTGCACTTTGCGGCTTCGGCAGACCAGCTTTCGCAGCACCCACTGGCTGAGGCCATTGTGCGTGGCGCGGAGGAACAGGGCGTAGTGCTCAGCCAGACGCAGGCCTTCAATTCGCTATCAGGGTTGGGCGTAGAAGCACAGATAGATGGCGTTCAAGTCTTGATTGGCAACCGCAAACTGATGGAGCAACAGCAGATTAGAACAGCCGGATTGACTTCCCAGGCTGAACAACTTGCTACCGACGGTAAAACGACGATGTATGTCGCAGCCGATGGAAGATTGCTAGGCCTGGTTGCGGTAGCTGACCGTACCCGTGAATCCGCCAAAGTGGCGGTCCAAAGCCTCCACGAACTGAACATACAGACAGTCATGCTTACGGGGGATAACCGCACCACTGCTGAAGCGGTGGCCCGGCAATTGGGCATTGATACCGTGATTGCCGATGTTTTACCCGAGCAGAAAGCGGACAAAGTCAAGGACTTGCAGGCGCAGGGTCGCAAGGTGGCTATGGTCGGAGATGGGGTAAATGATGCGCCCGCGCTCGCGCAGGCCGAGGTGGGTGTCGCCATCGGCGCAGGGACGGATGTAGCTGTGGAAACTGCTGATGTGGTGTTGATGAAAAGTGACCCTGCCAGCGTGGCGACCAGCATCAGCTTGTCGCGGCAGGTACAGTCTAAAATCAAGCAGAATCTCTTCTGGGCAGCCATTTACAACCTGCTTGCCATTCCAGTGGCCGCAGGTGCGCTGTATCCGAGCATGGGCCTCCTGTTGCGTCCTGAATGGGCTGCTCTGCTGATGAGCGCGAGTACCCTTATCGTCACCTTTAATGCGCTTCTTCTAAACACAACGCGACTCGACTCAACACATAAGCTCTCCCCTTCTTAAATACCCAAGTTGGTTGATGCCAGCCTAGGCTTTGACAACCGAATCGACTCATCTATTCTACTAAATAGATGAGTCGACTTATCTTTATTTCTGACTACGCAGTAGGCATAGAAGATAGGCTTTCCGACTGCTGGAGTATTTTACGGCAGCTGAATATATTTAATGCACTATGGAAATATTAAAATTAAGCTTGGTTTGCTGAGCGTTTTACTGATCTCTCATGTTTGCACATAACAGTCTGCCTCAGTACTTGACAGGTTGAAGGAAACGTTGTCTGGGTCGCAGAAAAATATGAAGCAGGGCGGCTTATGGAAGTGTGAACTCAACGAAAGCCGCCCTGACGAATGTTGACACATTCGTGACCTACCTGAAAGAGCGTCTCCCACACCACCGAGTAGATCGTCTGCGCTGCGTTGCAGAAGTCCTGTTCGGCATCTTGCAGGCGGAATCTACTCTTCACGGCAAGATCGCGCTCCATATTGATCGCGCTGCAACAACACCGTCCATCACACGTATGGTGGCCCGTGTCCTGCATGGTGCTGGTCTGACCCAGCAGGACATCCAAGATGTCCTGCTTCCACTGCTGCCTGAAGGAAAACTGACCCTGATCATGGACCGCACCAACTGGAAGCACGGTCAGTCTCACATCAATTTGTTGGTCATCGGCGTGGTGCTGGGCAATGTCACTCTGCCACTTGCCTGGAAAGAACTGAAACACGGTGGCAACAGTGAATCCAGAGCACGCATGATGTTGGTCGGTCAACTACTGAAACGTCTACCAGCACGAAGGTGGAAGGTGCTGATTGCTGATAGGGAGTTCCTTGGTCAGGAGTGGTTCACGTTCCTGCGGCGTAGCGGGATCAAAAGATGCATTCGTATTCGGTGGTAGACGGTGAGTATGCCCGTGACTGCTTTGCGCCATTGAAGCCGAGTCAAACTCGTGCCCTGTTTGAGAAGGCCTGGGTTCAGGGCGGCTGGATGCGAGTAGTTGCGACGCTCTCCCCAGAGGGAGAGCGGGTCATCATCGCTTCAGACTTATCCGTCTGGGACACGCTCAACGTCTATAGGCAGCGCTGGGCCATAGAGACCACCTTCTCAGCCATGAAATCCAGAGGGTTGAATCTGGAGCAAACCCACATGACCAACCCGGAGCGGGTGGGGAACTTGTTTGGTCTGCTGACCCTGGCCCTAACCTGGATGCTGCGCGTGGGGGAATGGCGAGCGGCAGCAAGGCCCATACGTGTCAAAACACATGGTCGCCCTGCGGTCAGCAGGGCGAGGTACGGGTATGAGGAGCTGAGCCGTACTCTTCGGTGGGGCGGAGAGAAATTCAGGCTCTTTCTGGACCTCTTGAAGACTCCATTTCCCGCGCCAGGAGGGGATGCAAGGCAACCTGTCAGGTACTGAGGTCAGTCAGGCCAACTTTCCGTCTGGACCATGGACCGTTCTTACACCGCTGCTCTTTTCCTGGAAATGCATTCCGCAAAGTCGTCTCTCTCAGCCACTGTCTTCCGTGGTGGACTAAGCCCAGTCACCTTTACTTTCCCGACCAAAGGCATTCACACAGCGCTGCAAGCCGTCGACTACTGCCGTTGAAAATGGAGGATACCTGTGAAAAAGTTACTCCCCTTCCTTGCCCTCTTCGCGCTCGCTCCAGTTCAGGCTCAAGCCCCACAACTGGGTGTAGCCCCTGCGACCAAAACGACCTGCCCCGCCAGTCACCCGGTCAAAGGCAACATCAACAGCAAGGGTGAACGCATCTACCACACGCCCCAGAGCCGCAGTTACAAGCAGACCCACCCGGAACGCTGCTACAAGAGTGCGGAGGAAGCCCAGAAGGCTGGCTTCAGAGCGCCTAAACGATAAAGAAACAGAAAGCAGCTATGGACGGAGCAGCGGTCAAGATCATTCAGCGGGTGCTCAAGCATGACCGCAAGACGAACAACTACAAGATTGCTCTCCTCCGCGCCCTCAACGACCTGGCCCTGAACTACGCTGGAGTCAGCGGTCAGGATGCCGGTATCGCCGTTTCACTTAAGCTGATCGCTGAACTCTGGATCGGGTATTACTGGCCCTTCATGAACCAGGAGATACCTGTCTACCAGGGCGGCTTCAGAGAGGGCACCGCCGACGTCGTGTTCAGGCGCGAACTCACTCAGCTCAAAGCACTCTGGCAGGCCAGTGATCTCGGTTCTGCCCGGCCCTCGGACGGCATCGTCTTGGTGTCGGAAGCGGTGAACGGTCAGCTGTCTCCTGAACTGCAGGCCAGCTATGCCAGGTGCGTCAAGCTCATGATCAAAGCTATCCAGCAACCTATCCGCTACGCTGGAGATGGCCCTTCGAATCACGGCGTCTTCAGCAAACCTCGAAAGCTGGCCGAACTGCCTTCCACGGTTGTGACTCTTCCGCAAACCGACCTGTCAGACCTCGTGACCGTGATCAGTGACGAGATGTGGGAGAGTTTCAAGTTCTACTCGCTTTACGTGGAAGCCCTCTGTCTTCACGAATGGGCGATGTTCGTTGAAGCGAACGACCGAACCGGATCGGGGATGGATCGTGGTCAGGTCTACCTGGCCCTGACCGATAGGCCGGACAGCCGCAGACCGCTGAACTGGGAACGCAACCAGTTCGAGCTGATGATGATGGAAGGCAAGGACTTGCGGTGCTTCTGGACGGACGTTCCCCTGAATCCCAGGAACTACGATGTCGATCACATCGTGCCCATCACGACGTACCCGATCAATGAATTATGGAACCTGGTCCCCTCGGAGTCCGAATTCAACCGTCATCTGAAGCGTAACCGGATGCCCGACCTCTCCTGGGAACCGGTGATGCGGCAGCGGTTGCCCCACATCTACGAGTTGTACTCGGCCAATCCGCATCTGCACCAGACTCTGATACGCGGCGTGCGGCACCGCTTCCCCCAGGCCATCGAAAATGCTCAGGATCTCTCCGAAGTTGCCATTGAACTGATCTTCGCCGTGGCGGAGTCACGCAATACTCCGACTTTCAGCACAACCCTCTAACTCATCTGACCGGGAGCATCGGATCAGTGGCTTGAAGGGGGAGGCACGTTGTTTGCATTGTGTGCCACTGAGTTCGGCCAGAAGTCTGCCCCCAGAACATATGCTGGAGCCATGAACAAACTCCTCCTCGCCTTCGCTGCCCTTACCCTCTGCTCCGCCGCACCTATCGCTCAGGCCGGTGGCTACGCCCCCGTGCTCAACACCGCTACGCAACCCGCCATCGTTCCGCAGGGCGATCAGGCTCCGGAGCAGTTCGTCAGGCAACCCGCCGTCGCCGCCAGACTCCAGGCCCTGATCGGCCCGGCTGGCTACCAGCACCTGCTGCACAACATGGATGTCCAGTCTCAGCTGCAAAACGATGCACGCACCTTCGTGATCACCGGTTGCCGTCAGCACGACTGCCCTGCCAACGGCTTCGTCCTGGCTTATGACCGTCTGCACGACGCTCTGCGGGTCTGGCGGGTAGCGGATGGACACGTGAGTGCGGCCAGCGAAGCCACCTGGCACGGTGCTCCCCTGCACGGCGACACCTTGCAGTACATCCGCGCTTTGGGACAGTAGATCGATGGTATGACTGGCAAGCATCCTAATAGCGTTCCATATCGCTCTATGGCATGGGCTGAACCTCTACACTTCAAAGGTGCAATTCGCTGACTGCAACGAAGCTGAAGTGGTCTTCGCGGACCCCCAGACCGAAGTGGTGGAGATCCTCTGGATGAACGACCGGGAAGTGCACCTGCTGCTCCCCGACGGCGAAGAGGCGGTCTGGCCCATCGGTTCCCTGGTCAGCCAATTAGAGGGCGTCGATCGGTTGCAGATTCAGGTCGTAGACGGAGACGTTACCATCGTCGCTGTCCCTATCAAGGCCATCACCGCTTGAAGAAACCCGTCCTCCGGCTGGACCGCGGCACCCTGGTGATGCAGGAACCACCGGAAGTGGTCAAAGGCCACTTCATCTGGGATGAGCGCAGCCAGTCCTACCGCGCCCGTGGTATGGCCTACCGGGACATCGCTCTGGAGATGAAAAGCGCCGGCATCAAGTTCGAGGACCGCGCGAGAGCGTTCGGAGACCTGGGACTGACCTACACCCGTGAGATCACTCCCTATCCACATCAGCAGGAAGCCCTCGCCGCCTGGAAAGCAGCCGGACGGCGAGGAGTGGTCGTGCTGCCCACCGGAGCCGGGAAAACCCTGGTTGCTCAACTGGCGCTGCGGGATACCCCCCGCACTGCCCTGATCTGTGTGCCCACCCTGGACCTCCTGCAGCAGTGGTACAGCGGACTGCTGGCCGCATTTCCCGACACCAGCATCGGCCTGCTTGGGGGAGGCAGCCGCGACGAGACACCCTTACTGGTCTCTACCTACGACTCGGCGGCCATTCACGCCGAAGAGCTCGCGGGTCGCTACACGACCCTGATCTTCGACGAGGTCCACCACCTCCCCAGCGACTTCAACCGCTCCATCGCCGAGATGTCCATCGCGCCCTACCGCCTGGGTCTCACCGCCACGCCCAAACGCAGCGACGGCCGGGAAGCAGACCTGGAGCATTTGGTCGGGCCGGTGGTATATGCGGTGTCTTCAGAAGACCTTTCTGGAGACACCCTCGCCGACTACCGCGAAGTGATCATCCGGGTCAAACTCAGTCCCAGTGAACGGCAACGCTACGACAGCCTGATGCTTCTGCGCAACGAGTATCTCCGGAGATACGGCATCCGGATCGGCTCCACCGAGGGCTGGCAGGAGTTCATCCGCTCCAGCGGCACGCCGGAAGGCCGGCGTGCCTTCCTGGCCCACCGGGAGGCCAAGAGCGTCGCGTACGGCACCGAAGGCAAACTGCGGGTGCTCGAAGAGATCCTGGCGCAGCATCCGAGTGAACGCACCATTATCTTCACCAACGACAACGAGACGGTCTACCGCATCAGCCGGGACTTCCTGATTCCGGCCATCACCCACCAGACCCCCACCAAGGAGCGGCATGCTGTACTGGAGCGGTTCCGGGCAGGCGAGTATCGCCTGCTGGTGACCAGCCGGGTGCTCAACGAAGGGGTGGACGTTCCGGAAGCCAGCGTGGCGGTGGTCCTGTCGGGGACCTCCACCGAGCGCGAGCACATCCAGCGATTGGGCCGCATTCTTCGCCGGGCCGAGGGCAAGCAGGCAGTGCTTTATGAGGTGATCACTGAAGGCACGACCGAAGAGCGGGTCAGCCAGCAGCGCCGGGGACAGTGGCAGCCCGGAGGACTGCCGGACGCCGCCATCTCCGGCTGGGAGGACCTGAATGCTCCCCACTGAACTGCTGACGTTCCAGGTGAAGGGCGGCGTGGTGGAACCACGCCGGCTGAAGCCCACGCCCGGCAACTTGGAACTGGCCGAGACCCTCATCGGCATCTTCGAGCAGCACTTGGGTCATCCACGCTTCGAGCTCGACGAAGCGCTGGCCGAACTGGAGCGGGGACGCCGGGGAATCAAGGTGATCCGGGGGATGGCTCATCTCCTGAGTCAGCAGGCCAGCTTCGAAGCTGCGGGTGCGGCCGAACCATCCGCGGTCCGCGAAAAGGTCTTCGCGCTCGCGCAGGAAGGGGTCCCCAGTCGCCGGCGAACCTCGCAGGTGCTGGAAGCGGCCAGAAGGCAGCTGGGCATCGACGATGGGCAGGATCTCCGCCATCTCCTCTACGCCGACCTGAGCGATCAGCAGACCATGACCGAAGCGCCGGGGCTCTCCCCCACTGAACTGATTCAGCGCTACGACCTCGCCAATACCCAGGGCCAGCTTTACCGGGCCTACTCGCTCGTCATCACCGCCAGGCGCAACGAGCCGGCTCGTTACAAGCAGCTGCTCAAGTACACCAAGCTGTTCGGGTTGATGTTGACCGTGGAGGGTGACCCGAAATTCGGGTTTACCCTCACCATGGACGGACCCAGCAGTCTGCTGGGTTCGACCACCCGCTACGGTCTGGCGATGGCCAAATTTCTGCCAGCCCTACTGCATGTGACCAAATGGGACCTGACAGCGGAGGTCAAAGCCCGCAAGGACCTGGCCTGGGTCGATCCCAAAGACAACTTGTGGACCCTTGAGCTCACCAGCGAGGACGGCTACGTCAGCCACTACAGGGCCTCCGAAGAGCACGACAGTGCTCTGGAGGCGGGGTTCGCCGACCGCTTCGAGAAGCTGGAGACCGACTGGACGCTGGAACGCGAGGTGGATCTGGTGCCGGTTCCCGGGGGCGTGATCCTGCCCGACTTCCGGCTGGAGCACCCGGACGGGCGCAGTGTGCTGGTGGAGATCGTCGGCTACTGGCGACCGGAGTACCTCAGGAAAAAATTCGAACTGCTGCGCAAATCAGGCCGCGAGGACGTGATCATCTGCGTGTCGGAACGGCTCAACCTCGAGAAGGCCGGAGTGAAGCACTCCGACTTTGAAGGCCGCATCGTCTGGTTCAAGGGCGTGCTGAAACCTCAAGAGGTAGTGGAACTGGCAGAAGGAGTCAGTCGCTGAGGTCGTGACTGACCGAACCCGGGCTTCACGTCAGTAGACAGTCGCCTGACCATTCTTCCCTACGCTCTTGCCCATGCTGAAACGATTGATGCTTTCCTGCCTGGCCATGGTCAGCACCGGCACCGCTTTCGCGGCCCTTCCACAGGTGCAGTCCGACCTTGCAGCTCTGGGTCGCGGCTCCAGCTGGACGCCTGCTGGACAGATCACCCTGGCATTCGAAACCCACCATCCTCAGGGCATGCTGAAGATTGGTGACCGCTACTTCATGAGCTCCGTCGAAATTCAGGAGCGTCCTGAAAAGTACCAGCAGCCTCAGGGCGGTATGGACCGCAGTCCGGGTAAAGGGCGCGCCCACCTCTTCCAGTTCGATCAAAACGGCAAGCTGCTTAGGGACATTGTGCTGGCCGAGGGAGAAGGTGACATCTACCATCCTGGAGGCATCGAAACCGATGGCAAGTACATCTATGTACCGGTGGCTGAATACCGTCCGAACAGCCGCTCGGTGCTCTACCGGATCGAGATCAAGACAGGCAAAGTCGAAGAAGTCCTGCGTTACAACGACCACCTGGGTGGCGTCGTCATCGACCCGGCAGGCGGCAAGCTGCATATGGTGAGCTGGGGATCCCGTCGCTGGTACAGCTGGGATCTGAACGGTGCCGGTCTCCCCATCACGGCAACGGCGCGGATGCAGGCCAATCCGCTGAGCTACATCGACTACCAGGACTGCCATCACATGGAAGGTGAACTGGCACTCTGCAGCGGCGTTGCCTACATGGGAGGTCATCCCAGTGGCGAGAGCATCGGACTGGGCGGCCTCGAAGTGGTGAACTTCAATGAAGGTCGGGTCGTCGCCGGTTTCCCAGGGTAGTGGTACGCGAAATCCTTCCACATCGGCCCCACTTTTTAGGAGGGTGGGGCACACTGGAGGGAAGATATGGGAAAACAGCGCAAAACCTGGTCACCTGAACTCAAGGAGCAAATTATTCTGGCTGTCCTGAGCGGGGAGCACACCATCGCGGAAGCTGCTCGTGAATACGAGGTCAGCGAGAGTTTGATTCACACCTGGCGTGCACAGTTTCTGGAAGCGGGCCGTGCCCGCCTCCAGGGAGCGAGGCCGGATGCAGCCCAGAAGAAGTTGGAGAAGGAAGTCCAGCAGCTCAAGGCCATCATTGCGGACAAGGAATTGTCACTCTATATCGCAAAAAAAATCCGGGGTCTCTGAGCGTGGATGAACTCCTGGCGTGCTACCAGGAGTTGCTCGGAGACCACCCGAAACTCAGTCTCAGCAGATTTGCTGGCGAGGTGGAGCGTCCATATCACGTCCTGCGCGATGCCCGGCAGAACGCACAGCGTTCTGCACAGCGAATGGAGCAGCGCCGGCACATCCTAGAAGTGGTGCGGTTCAAAGCCCTGGAAGAGCCACTCAGCGGCTACCGTTTGATTTACCAGGCCTGCAACAAGATGCCCAGCAGCCTTCTCCTGGCCTCCATACCGTCCGTCGCCACATGGCGGAGTTGAAGGTGCAGCGCCCGGTTCCCAGAAAGAAACGCCGTCCATCGGCATGCCCTACCTCTATCGTTCTCTGGCCAGCGGCCCGCCGAGTTCAGATCGATGCCACACGGCTCAGCTTGCCGGACGGGATCTGCTGGGCTTATCTCGTCCTGGACGTAGAAAGTCGCGCACTGCTGCACATTGAAGTGGTCCGGAATCTCTCTGCCAGCAGCGCGGTCACCGCGCTGCAACGGGGAGTCTATGTGCTGCACCATCTCGGCATACACGAGCAGCTCCTGATCATGACTGATGGTGGCTCAGATTTTACGTCTGGCGCATTCCAGGCGGCCTGTCAGGAGCTGGGCCACTGGGTACGGGCCAAGGTCTCACAGAAGGGAGGAATGGGCATCCTGGAAAGGCTCAACCGGACCTTCAAATATGACGGCGTGTTCCGGGAAGAATTGACGAATATTGCCCAGCTTCGTGCGTTCAGCACGAAGTTTAAAAACTGGTACAACTCTGAGAGAAGGCATTCCAGTCTGGGGTACACCTACCCCTGGGTTAAACTGCTTGCAGCTACGGAATCTTCGAACGTAGCCTGAAGGATTTTCCGTACCACTACCCAGTGCCCCTATGGGACCCGGTCAAAACCGACGGCGTGACCCGCGCCATGGCCACCAATCCCTTTACTGTCTGGAAAGCGGACAAGGGACTACGGTTCGCGTTCGCGCCTCATGACGGCCAAACCGTGGTGTATCTGTACGACGTTAAGTGATGAGCCAAGAGTTGCGAGGGAGAGATAAACTCTCCCCTATTTCTTATTCGCAGGCCACCCCGTCTCCATCCCTATCCATCGCTGCGCGGTACCCAGGCTGACCCCGGCGCAAAGGTGCAGCTCCCGCCGCTTTCGCTGCCGCACAGTTGGCATAGTAGGGTGCGTCGTTCCTGGGCGGTAGATAGGCCGGTTGAGCCGCTGGCCTGGGTGGGGTGGCTGGACGCACCGCCGGAGTACTGCCGATCTGTTTCAAAGGAATCGCTCCTGGGCAGAGCTTGCCAGGTTGAGCCGCATTTAATGGCAGACCCACACTGAACTCCGGCCAGTAGGTTTGCAACTGCTTGATGCTCACTTCGTACTGTCCGTACTGCTGACCAGTGAGTTTGTTGATGGCTACGTTCGGCATGACCCACAGACGGTAATCCTGACCGTCGGTCCACATTTTGAAGAAGCTGGCGGGGATGGTCACTCTCCCCCGTCCGTTCAGGCTGCCTGATTTACCCAAGGTGCCGGTAAGGACCGTCAGCTTGCCGGTCTGTTGGGCGCAGGCCCGTGTGGCATCCTCCAGACCGTTCCAGGCCTGCTGGTTGAAGCTCGGTTCCTGCGGGGCGATATTGCTGAGTAAGAACGAGTTGCTCATGGCGGTAGCGCTGTACTTGAAGTCCGCAGCTGGGGCCAGGTGGCCCCGGTCGTAGCCACTGCCACGGTAGTCGTTGAGGTCTACGCGGGCATTCAGGGGCAAACGAACGTCTGCCCGGAAGTCGTCCTCGCGGCTGACGGTGCCCTGCAGCTTGGCTGGAGTCAGAACCTCCACCACCAGGCGGGGAATCCGGTCGGTCAGCGAGTAGCTTACCTGGGAATCGGCGGTGCAGAGACTGAAAAGCTGCTCTCCGCGGTACACGCTGGTGACACGGGCCGACTGGTTAAGGCAACCCGTGGATTGAGCCTGCGCAGCAGTGGCGGCCAGCAACAGCAGCAAAGGAAGGGCTTTGTTCACAGGGGCATCCTACTGGAGCGTTCTGACGCATGCCTTTCTAAATAAGCTGTTTGGCTCGGGAAATCATTTAAACCGACAAGGGTCTATGAGCCTCCAGGCGTCCGTTCCCGTTCCGGCACAGTCCGCCCCAGACGCCCGACCGACACCTCGCCCCATTCCAGGTCACTCAGGGCTTCAGGCAGCCCCTCGGCCACCATCGCTGGAGCTTATCTGCCCTTCAGCGAGAGTTGGAAAAACGTCATGTTGCCAAGAGTAAACGTCGAAGTTTCGACACTTGCCGGCAATCTATTTTTGCGTTCTACACGCCCATCTGTCTCAAGAGCGTGATCTGTGGCGACGTCGCCACAACTGGACAGCCGGGGCGTAGGTGGAGGACATCACTACAAGGACGACAACCTCCTTGTTCACGGAAAGCTGGTCAGAAGCGACCGTGCCCAGGGCAACGAATATGAGCGGTAGGGCACTTACCGAAAAGCTATTTTCTGCGTTCCGGAGGCAGATCAGCTTTGAACAACCTATTTGTGGCGACGTCGCCACAAACGCATCCCTCCCTGCGCCCTCACTCTGCGCCAACAGATTTGAACCTGTCACCTCAAGCAGGCAATATGAAGTATGACGAAGAGAACGCAGGTGCTGATGGCCTTCAACCATGCTGGGGGAGCGGCGAAAACATCCACCGTTAGGGATGTTGGCTACGATCTGGCACAGCGTGGATTCAAGGTGCTGCTGATTGACCTCGATCCTCAGGCCAACCTTTCCCAGTGGCTGGGGCAAGGCAAAGCCGAGCTGGAGGAGTCGGTCAAGAATTCGCTGGAGCACTACACCCCCTTGCCTGAACCAACCGAAGTTCATGGGATGTCCCTGATTCCCAGTCATCTGGAACTGAGTTACACCGACATGGCGCTCGGAGGCTATCCCAACGCGGAAGGGCGGTTGCGCCGGGCGGTAGATCAGTTGCGTGAAGAGGGAACCTACGACTTTATCCTGCTTGATCCGCCGCCCTCACTCGGCAAGCTGACGGCCAACGCTGCCAACGCTGCCGACTGGGTGATCGTTCCTATCCCGGCCCGCTACAAAGGCATCGTCGCTCTTCGGGGAGTGCAGCGGATGCTGGAACAATACGGGTACACCAACCCCAACCTGAGGATCGCCCTATACGTCATCACTCAAATGGACAACACCTCTCACGCCAAGGAGGCGGTGGAGGTATACCAGGAGGCACTGGGAGATCAGTTGGCCGGCCTTATCACCCACCGGCCAGCCGTCTATAACCGCTGCCAACCTGAAGGTCGTCCCGTCGGAGCGATCGCGGCAGACGCCGAAGCAAAAGAGGAGATCCGTCTGCTGGTGGATCAGCTACTCAGCCGTATTGGAGCCGGCGCATGACCAAGCGGAAACTCAGCGCCGGAATGATGCAGGCCCTGGAAGAGACCAAGTCGGTCGCGCAGAAGATCGAAGATACTCAGGGCAAGCGTTTTCCACTGGAATACCTTCCGGTCGGGGACATCCGGCCTTCGCCCTTCCAGGCCAGGTTGGACTTCACCGGTCTGGAATCCCTGGCAGAAGATATCCAGGCCAACGGAGTATTGCAGCCCATCCTGGTCCGCACCCTGCCGGGCGGGGGGTACGAACTGGTCGCAGGAGAGCGGCGGCTTAGAGCTTCCAAGTTGGCCGGTCAGCCGAGAATCCCTGCGATCGTCCGTCCACTGGAGGACCGGCAGGCCAGGCTCTATAGCCTCAAAGAAAACTTGGAGCGGGAGAACCTCAATGCTTATGAGATGGCCCATGCGGTGATTGATCTGGTCAGTCTCTCGCTGGGCAAGGAGACGAAGGAAGTGATTCAGCTGCTGAGTCAAAGGCGTAATACAGCAGAAGAAGTCGTCACGTCGGCGGAAGAAGCTCTGGGTATTCTCGGAAAGGACATTTCACTGCCCGGCTTCCAGCGCCATTACCTGCCGCTCCTGCAGTTACCTACCGGACTTTTGGAAGCGCTTCGCAGCGGCGCCCCCTACAGCTCAGTGATGGAACTGAGCCGTGCTTCTGAGGTGCAGCAGGCTGCTTGGCTTCCCAAAGTGCTGGCAGGAGAGTGGGGCGTGCGCGATATCCGGCAGGCACTCAAACAGGAGAAGCCAGCCCGTGCGACAGCGGGTACGGAAAAGGACATTGATCTGACCGAAGAGTTCCGCACACTGCGCTCCCACTTCAGCGCCAAGCAGCTGGCCGGCCTGGATACCCGTAAGAGGAAGAAGGCCCAGAAGCTTTTGCAGGAACTCAGGGCACTGTTCGAAACCGAGCAGTCACCAAAATGAGCAGGAAAGACCAAGGCCACTGAAAAAGGTGTCGATTCGCTTCGGCCGGTAGACCTGGGCGTGGGCATCAGCGTAGCAGTGGACCGCTCCTTACACCTGAAGGAATCTGGCAGCGTGCCACCGCTCTCTGGACCGTCGGTCTGCAGTGGACGGCAGACCGACCCTGCTTCACAGGGTCACGGTGGTCCGGGTACCGTTACCGGAAACCATTCTTCCGGAGGCCTGATAGGCGGCTCTAGCGTAGTGATCAGCTAATCCAAACGCTGCGGGAGAACTGCAAATGACTACACTAACATTCAGTCACCAGCCCTGGAGGATCTATGAGTAAAAAATCGGTGATGGTACCCCTGACCAGTCTGGCCCCAGATATGGGACACGACGAACTCAATGTCGGCCAACTGTCCCTGATCAGTGCGCAGTCCCGGGTCCCTGGAAACTACACCTCCTGGTCGCGCACCTATCAGGCCGGCGAACGCACAGTCAAGGTGACCTGCACGGCGCTTACCGGGGAAGTGGTTCCGCATGGACTCGACAACGACGTCATGGTGGCCATCATCAACCTCTACGTGGAACAGGGCTGCTCAGCGAACGGCATCGTCCGGACAACTTTGTACCGTCTCCTGAGTGTGGCCGGCCTACCGGTGAGCGCGCACTATTACCGGGAAGTCCGTCAAAGCCTTAGACGGCTGCAGAGCACCAATTATCAAATCGAACAGGGTTGGTGGTCACGCGGTAAAGAGCGCTATGTCGACGCCTCGTTCAACTATCTGTGGAAAGTCGTAGTGGTTCAGGAGGAGCGCGACAACGCGGCCAGCGTCCTGGAGATCCGCCTGCCTGACGAGGTGGCACAGAGCATCCGGGAAGGCTACGTCAAACCCCTAGACTTGGACGTCTACCACCGGCTCAACAGTCCGCCCGTGCGCGCCATCTACCGCACCCTGGATGCCCTGCGCTGGGAACTCGGGACACCCAAAGAGATGGTCAGCGTCGGGCTGCTCGATTGGGGAGAGCGGCTCAGCATCTATAGCACCGAACCGGACAAGATCCGCCGAGTACTGCAACCGGCCCATGAGGAACTCTGTCAAAACGGCATTCTCAGCCGGGTGGAGATGGAAGGCCGCGGAAAAGCTCAGATCCTGAACTACCACTTTACGCAGCCCAATGTCGGCCCTGACCCGGAGCTGCTGCGGGAACTCACCTCGCGGGGCATGTACCCGGCAGTCGCGGGAAAGTACCTTACCGAACATCCAGATCCTGCAGCCGTGATGCGCGCACTGAAGAAATTCGACGCCTACCCAGGGCATCGGCAAAACCCCGGGGCACTCCTGAGGGACATGCTGCTGTATCCGGAACAGTATGGCAACGGCCTGGAAGAAGAGCCGGCACCGATTGCGAAAACTGCACTGCTCCGGGTTTCTGCAAAGCAAGTGGAAGAAGAAGCGGCTCAGGCCCTGACTGACGAACTGTATGCACTCACCGACGAACGTCTACTGAAGAGGCTAGAGAGCCACCTGTCGTTTTCTGGTCTACGGCCTTTCCTCTCAGCACAGGACCTCCACGACCTGAAGACGAGAGCAGCGGCAGGCGAGCTGCCTTTGATCGACATGATCCAATACATCTCGCAGCGCCTGACGGCTCCGCCAGAAGACACCGCTGCAGAGTTCAAGGTCAAATTCCTGGGCTCGTAAAGTTTGGGGGGAAAAGAAGCGTCTGAGATTCATGCCGTCCAGGACGGCTTTTTTTAATATCGTAAAGTTTGGGGGGAGTATCGTAAAGTTTGGGGGAAGTTGTCGTAAAGTTTGGGGGGAAAAGGACTCGTAAAGTTTGGGGGGACGGGGCAGATGCGTCCTAGACGTCCTTTTCTGAGCCCCGCGCCTTGGTGTCGTAAAGTTTGGGGGGAAAGGCGTCTATCGTAAAGTTTGGGGGAGATTGTCGTAAAGTTTGGGGGGAAAAGGTGCCGAAATGTCGTAAAGTTTGGGGGGGAAAGGTGCCGAAATGTCGTAAAGTTTGGGGGGAAAAGGCCAACCCCGTGGCGGAATTTAACGTCCAGGTCGCAGATTTCAGGGGGCGCGTTCTGCGCCACTGATGATGATGATTATTTTTTACTTATTTAATCATCAATCATGGGACAGTCGGATTATGAGCCTGGCTCAGGATGCGTCCGAAGATAGAAAGGGACCGCCCTGAGACATTCCCCAAGCCGACGTGCGCCAGATGACGGCTTATCACGAGGCGCCTCGAAAGGAGACGCTGGGTCGCTGGCTGTCTTCTGGGAAGCCCAGCAGGTGGCCTTGAACCAGCCTGGCGGCCAGGTCATTCCCATGAGCCGGTCCTTTCGCATACACGCTCCGCTGTTGGCAGTCATCAACGCCTACTTCACCCAGACGGTGACCGGCCCCGGCGAGGAGCGGCCCACCGCGAGCAGGTCCCTGGCGAGGAGCCGGCGGTGGAACTGCACCTTTTGTAGGGCGACTCCGCCGGCGAGGTGCGCTCTGCTGAGGCCTACTACCTGGCCGCCCGGGTGCAGGCCATGCTGCTGGCTGGTCTTCCGGTGCATGACCGTGGGGCGGGGCAGGGCAGACCAGTGTGGCCGTCGGACATCACCCTGCTCCTGGGGGTCTGCACCGGTCTCAAGCTGTATGAGGATGCGTTCCAGGCTCACTGGCCTGCCGGTGGTGGTGCACGGCGGCCGGAAGTGCTCGATGCCATCAGCCTGGTCGGTTGACTTTGCAGGTATTCGCTGAGGGCGGTGACGTCCCGTACCCCGTCCGCTGGACTGATCAGCACCCGGGCGCCTTTGAACATCGTGTAACCGTCACCGCCTGCGGCCAGGTAGCTGCCCAAAGCGACCTTGTACAGTTGCTGTGGGTCAAGCGGCTTGTCCGCGACCCGGATCTCGGAGACCCGCTGACCGACCGGCTTCGCTGGGTCGAAACGGTAGGTCAGTCCGCTGATCTGCGGGAAACGTCCGGAGTATTCGTCGACCTTGCTTACGCCGTTCTCCAGTGCGGCCTGGAGGGTACGGCCGTCCACTTCGACCATCATGACCTGGTTACCGAATGGCAGGATTTCGGTCAGCGTTTTGAGGGTGACCGGTCCAGCAGGGAAGACCTTGTCTCCCCGGATGCCGCCTCCTTGCATCAGGGCGATGTCGGCACCGGTCGCTTTGCGGAACGCGTCGGCGATCAGGCTGCCGAGCGCCGTCTCCTGAACCCGGCTGACTTTGGCACCCGCGTCCAGGTCCACGCTGCTCTGGGTGATCACTCGGTCCAGTCTTCGTTCCAGTTGGGTCATGTACCGGGTGGCCAATTCGGCGATCTGCGGCTGTTCCGCCAGTTCGGGCCCGATAGGGAGCACGGAGAGCTTGAGTGGCTGCTGCGGTGCATGGATGTCCACGCGGATGACCGAGCCGATGTTGCCGGCCGGTTTGGCGATGACCGTGCCCCCTTCAGCGGTCATGGTGGTCCGAGTTTCGCTTTCCTCTTCGCTGAGAATAAGGTCCAGCTCGGGAACCTCTTTGGCCAGTTTCAGATCGGCCTCCAACGGTTGTTGCGTGATGGCGACGATCAATTCCGCACCCTCAGCCTGTAAGGCGGCCACCTCACGTTTGGCGGCTTCGACGACCTCACCTTGCTGAACGGTGTCTCCAGCGTTGGTGGTCTCCATCGCTGTCGTCAGGCCGATGAAGCCCACTTTGACATTGCCCACGCTGAGGATTTTACGGGTGGCTGCACCGGCGAACGGCTGACCGTGCTGGGTGAGGTTGGAGCTGATCCAGGGAAACTTGGACTGCCGGACCAGTCGCTGCGCCTGCGCAGCTCCGAAATCGAATTCATGCTGACCGAAGTTGGCCAGGTCTACGCCGATCTGGTTGAATGCTTCGACGATCGGTTCGCCACGGAACTCGCCAAATAGGGTGCCACCGGCCAGATCGCCACCGAAGAGGACAAGTGTTTCCGGCTGTTCGCTGCGGATCTGCTCGATCTGTGTGGCCAGACGGGCCATGCCGCCACGCTGACCGCCGCCGAGGGGAGCCAGTTCATGGGCGTCGTTGAAGTACAGCAAGGTGCCCTGAGCACTGGCGGACGGAAGGACGGCGGCGAGGGCCAACAGGACGAGTTTCCTCATGGTCGCAGCTTAGGCCGTGCCCATCGGCTTGGTGTCAGCGACTCAGCGACGCTTGGGTGCTGTTCACAGTGTGTTGGTGCCCAGGCTCCTTGCCAACCAGACCAAAAATATTCAAGGGTTTCCAGCGTCCAAGCCAGATATTGTTTTCTGCTTCCTATTCGGCATCAGTGGGGTCGCTCGGACAGGCAGCCATGCCCAGGACCAGGTGAAAATCCGCGCCAGTATCTTCTTCAGACATATGCCGAACCATGCCCCGGGTTTAATACACTGAATTACAAAACAGCAATTCCAAATGGCTCCCCCTCCGCTCTTGCCTGAGCTGAGGCATGGGGGAAAGGAATGGTTGGTGTGAGGCTCTACTTCGGTAATTCGCTAAGATTAACCCAAGAGTTCTTCTCCTGTTGAACTCCTGGTGCGCCAAGTCGCCAAGAGGGACCAAAAGGGCCTTGCTACTGTAAATTTCCAGGCCTCTTCTAAACGCTGGTACAGGAAGCTGAGCTGCCGTTAAGTAGAGTTCGGTTTCAAAAATCAGCGCCGCTCGGCTATCCACATAGCGATCTCCGCCTTGCTCATCTGGCCATTGGCAACGGCCAACGTCAAATCGAACAGTTCGTCCTCATTGGCCTGAAACCGTATTGCGTTTAGGCGCAAAAACAGGGCCATGGCCGTATAGGCTGTGCGCTTGTTCCCATCGATAAAAGGATGATTCCGCGCCAAATGGTACAGGTAAGCAGCCGCTTTCAGCTCTGGCGTGGGATGGGTCTCCTGCCCAAAGACACTCATGGCCGGCTGTTCTAGGGCGGAGCGGAGCAAGCCTCTATCCCGGACACCTGGCGTTCCACCGAACTGGGCTAAGACGCGGTCGTGGAAGTAGAGAATCTCCGCTTCAGTAAAATAGATCATGCGTCACTGAGCCGCCGGTAAAGGCCAGCCTGTTCTTGCATCAGTTCCTCTAGCGCCTGCTCCAGTCGAACAGCACGTTCGTCACCAGCTTCTCTCCGGATGGTCGCCGTAACCGTCTCTCCCGGCGTCAGGTCATTCAGGCCAAGAGTCTGGATCTGCTCGGGAGAAAGTTCCAGCGTCTGCCCCTGCCCATTCTGAAGATTGAGAATGACACGCATATCATCAGACTAGCGAAAAGCGTTGCCACAAAATGTCATTGCCCGGCAACTTCCCCATTCGTCCAGTCGGGGCGGCCGGCTTCTGTTCCGTTCCAGCACGCGGAAACTTATAACTTGCACCTTGCATAGTTGAGCGAGTAGCCGTACTGGTGCCAGGCATTCCGGCTCCTTTTGAATCTGGTTCAGCAGGTGACCTAGCCTGACTTCGGGAAACAAAGTGCAGAGAGCCAGCCAGGCAGCTTCCTTGTCCTCTGAGTGATGCAACATGGTCAGTGTGAAGGACAGGAAGACCATCAGAATCCAGCGGTCCAGACCCCTAACAGTTCACAGCGCGAACTGCGCCAACCTAAACTGATGCTTGCCCTCCCCAAAGAGGATGCCAATGCCAAGCGCCGTTTTCCTTCAGTAAAGATGTCCTTGCCGCTCAAGCAGCTCGGACGACACCGTGAAGAACTTACGGTCCTTACAGTCAATGCTCCCCAGTACAGGATTTCCAGAGGCCAACTCAACTGGCGAGGTTGACGTATCCCCGTGTGGACAGTCTGCAACCGTCACTTGGCCAGGATAACCGTGCGACGGTTGCTCCTCATACCCACCACGAACTCAACACTGCGGCGCTACAAACCTTCTAAAGTGTGTCTGAAAAGCCTCCTGGTGCGGGTTTTTCATCTCTCGCGTGTTCGTGGATCCTATGGGTATGTCGTCCGTCTACTCAAGCGATCTGACCAACGCCGAATGGATGATCCTCGAACCTCTATTTCCACCTGTCTGTTCAACAGGACGACCTAGAAAGTGGTCCTGGCGCGACATTCTCAATGGGATCTTCTATGTTCTTCGCGGTGGTATCGCCTGGAGGCTGATGCCGCATGACCTTCCACCTTGGCAGACGGTATACCACTACCACCGACTCTGGAGGAAACAGGGTCTCTGGAAAGCGATTCATGCTGTCTTGCGGGAAAGGGTTCGCGTGCAAGCAGGCCACAGCCCAACACCCTCAGCGGGAATTATTGACAGCCAATCAGTCAAAACGACAGAAGCAGGCGGACCTCGTGGCTATGATGGTGGGAAGAAAGTGAACGGTCGAAAGCGGCACATCCTGGTCGATACGATGGGCCTCGTCATGGCAATCAAGGTGCATGAAGCGGATTATCAGGATCGCGCCGGCGCGATCCTCCTGCTGCGAGACTTGCCGAACGTTTTTCCACGCATGCAACATCTTTGGGCAGACCAAGGGTATACCGGCAAATTGGGAGCTGAAATCAGAAAACATTTGGGCTGGACGTTAGAAATCGTCAAGCATCCTTGGTCGGGCCGGCAGAGTACCTGGGCACCAAAAGACGCACCTCCACCACCCGTGGAGGTGCCAACAGGATTCGTCGTGCTGAAACGTCGTTGGGTGGTTGAACGAACCTTCGCCTGGATAGGCAAATCCAGGCGGATGTCCAGAGATTACGAAGCACTGTCAGAAACCTCGGAAAACCTCGTCTACGAGGTCATGATTCGCTTGATGGTCAAGCGACTGGCCAAAATAGTGACTTGAAGAGTTTTCAGACACACTTTATTGATAACGATATAAGTTGGAATCAGTATCCCAGCGTACTGAGCGCACTACACAGGAGCCGACATCCCTGACTACCCCTCAAAACGCGGCAACCGACGTGTCAGACGGCTCCAGTTTTCAGGGCTTAGGTAGCCAAGCAAATCCCGCATCTCGTCCAACCCCAGTCGAAATAGACTTTTGCTGGCATAACGACAGGCTTTTCTATAGACGCAGGATTTCTGGTGGTTGTCAAATCTGCGTTTATGTCAGCGTCGGCAGAGTTTTGAGGGGTAGTCAGTTTACCAAGAAGCTAGAGATCGTCACCGCCTTTAAGTCAACCTTCGGCCCACAGACCAGACCCTTCCAGCGGTCGTACACTGAAGAAGCGAAAGGAGCTGTCATGAACGCACACGCACACTCCCAGCAACCTCAGGCCCCACGCGCCGACCTGGCTCGAATCCTGGAGACGGAGGACTACTCGCTGGAGAACATTGAAGCGGTGGCCCTCAGCCTGGGTGGCCGCCAGGGCGCGGACCACTTCCTGAACAAGCGCTTCCCGGAGCTGGGCGGCCGCACGCCGGAAGAAGCTGTGAACGACGGTGACGGTGAAGGCGTCATGTACTTCCTACTGAGGTTCTGAGCCGTGGCCTATAGCTCAACTGCCCTGACGGCCCTGCGTGGAGACACCCACCGGGATTGAGCGCGGCGACAACCGCTGTGCTACTCGGACAGTCGCCGCAGTGAGCAAGCCGCTATATCTGGCCAAAGGATTTCCCTGGCGCTGACGCGCAGTTTGAGGCTTATGTTCAGATTCAAACGTTCTGGCTCTGCACCCGCAGTCGTTCTAAATGCCCTCTACAGGCACCGTGGCAGTCGTGCCCTGACCATGTACCGCCGCACCGACATCACCGCACTGCCCCCTCACGTCGACTCCGCCTGGGACCTTACTCCCCCTGATTCACAGGTGCTGTCCGAAGTCCGGCGTACGCCCCTTCCCCTGGTCGGGAGAGCCGTTTACCGGTTTCGCCGTGGGGACTTGCCCAGTCCTGCAGACGACGATGTCGTCTTGCAGATAGACCACTACCTTTACGGAGATGGAGGAGCGGTCACCATCTGGCTGCATGTCCCGGCACGGATGCTCAGTCGGGAGTGGCGGCGCCTTTAAACGCAGGGATTCCCTCGCGCTGACGCGCAGGGGAAAGGGCATGCAAGATATCAATACGGATTGCCCTGTTGGCTCCATCTGGGAATACACCGGCCCGCAAAGACCGCTCGTCATCTTCCATCTTGGGCAGCTGTTCGCCAGCAGCGAGGCAGAGTCGGTGTGGAGCACCGACCTGCTGGACACACCGAACCCGCTGCTTCCAGAGGTCAATGCCATCGCTGTCAGCACGGAAGAGGACGGGTGGTCGGCCGACGTGACCGGGACGGTCACTGGCCACCACTCCTGGCACGGTAAGACGGATGTGGTGCTGCTCTTACGGACCCGTCTGGCCTACCGGTACTGGACCCGGCAGCAGATTGTCATTCAGCTCCACGTTTCCGTGGAAGAGCTTCACAGGGACTGGGAACGCCTGTGCTGATCACCCTGCGAACCGCTACGATGGCTTGGGGAGGTCATGCTGACGCAGGACGGCAAAGTCAAGAGGATGCCCCGTGATCCTGAGGCGCGGCTCCGCCACCTGGCCTGAGTCGCTGCACAGAGCCCGACTCTTGCGGGAATTCCTATCTCGCCGGAAGATGCACTCCAGGGGCTGAAGGCAGCTGCCACCCTTCGCCAAGCCGCCGAGCAAGGCCTGGAGGAAGCAGACACATCTTTGACAGGGGAGAGGGACCGCATTCCCTAGAATCAACCTATGCGAAAAATCCTGCTGACCCTGCCTGCCTTGCTGCTGGCCTCCTGTGGTGTTCTGGGAGGTCCGCCCGCTCCGAATCCGGCCCTGCGCCCCTGCCTGACCCGGTGCCCCCAGTGACCACCCCTGATCCTGGTCCCCAGCCTCAACCCCAGCCCACTGCGCCCTTCATTCCCGCCGCCGGCGCAGCCGTCGGCACTGGAGACGGCACCAAGCTCGGCACGGTGTACGTCTCGCCCAACGCACAGGAAGTGGACTTCATGACCCTGCTGAACGAGGTCCGCACAAAGGGCACCGTGAACGGTGTGGACGTGCGCGCCGGAACTTGCCTGGCCGGAGTGGAGCCGGGCACCCTGAAACCGCTGACGTACAACGGGGTGATGGCCTATGCCAGCCGGAAGCACAGCACGTATCTGGGAACGTGGGGGTTTGAAGGGCATAACGAGCTGAACACTGCCCACCCGAACTTCTATGGAGCCAGCTATGCTGACCGCGTCACCCGTGCCTATCAGGAACTGGCTGACGGAGCATTTCCCAATGCTGGAGGGGAAATGGTGGCCTATGGTAGTGGCAACTCCAATCTCTTCGCCGCTCAAACCGTTACCGGCTTTGTCCACTCTCTCCCACACTGCCAGATCCTCGCCCAGAACAACATCGCCAGCATCGGCGTCGGCTACATCCCTGCTACATATGAGAACGCCACTCCCACAAAACCTATCGTTTACAGGAACAACTGGACCGTGACCTTCGGCCGCTAAGGCCTCCAGCCCTCTCCCGACCATCAGCCCCCACGCCCGCCTGCCCGCCCGCGTGGGGGCTGATCGGCTCTCCCAAAGGGGCCACGCTACGGCTCCCTCGTTCTGCTGAAAGCAGAACATCTGCCGGAAGAGCACCTCAATCTCCGGGGGTAATGCCGGAAAAACCATGCTCTGAACAGAATGGGGATGCTACACTGTCTCAAGGAGGCCCTGATGACCAAACCAAGCATTGAACCACTGCCCAAAGGCTTTATTACGGCTGAGGACATGGAGAAAATCCTGGACCCCAGCAAGCGTGACCCGGAAACCGAGGCCCGCAGGCTGGCGACGCTGAAAGAAATCAGAGCTGACAGGGAAGCCAGAGAAGCCAGGGGCGAACCCGTGATTCTCAGGCCAGGAATGTCCTTCCGCGTATGACCGAGATTCGAATCATCACCCCCCAGAGCGAGTCCTGGGGGGATTTTCAGTGTGGCGACCCCCGCATAGACCGCAAGCTGCTCGCGGAAGTGGAGCAAGCGAAGAAGAACCTGGTCCGCTTGCACGGTCTATACGAAGGGGACCGGCTCCAGGCGGTCATCAGCCTGGAAGCCAGCGTCTTGCAGGCTCCTACGGAAGTCATTGCCAAGCTGGGTGGGCGCGAACGGGTCTCCACGCTGCATATCGAAGTGCTGAGCGTACGCAAATCGGCACAAGGACGGGGATATGGACGGACCTTACTGCGCCACGCTCTGAGACAAGCTGAAGCGGTAGTGGTACGGAAAATCCTTCAGGCTACGTTCGAAGATTCCGTAGCTGCAAGCAGTTTAACCCAGGGGTAGGTGTACCCCAGACTGGAATGCCTTCTCTCAGAGTTGTACCAGTTTTTAAACTTCGTGCTGAACGCACGAAGCTGGGCAATATTCGTCAATTCTTCCCGGAACACGCCGTCATATTTGAAGGTCCGGTTGAGCCTTTCCAGGATGCCCATTCCTCCCTTCTGTGAGACCTTGGCCCGTACCCAGTGGCCCAGCTCCTGACAGGCCGCCTGGAATGCGCCAGACGTAAAATCTGAGCCACCATCAGTCATGATCAGGAGCTGCTCGTGTATGCCGAGATGGTGCAGCACATAGACTCCCCGTTGCAGCGCGGTGACCGCGCTGCTGGCAGAGAGATTCCGGACCACTTCAATGTGCAGCAGTGCGCGACTTTCTACGTCCAGGACGAGATAAGCCCAGCAGATCCCGTCCGGCAAGCTGAGCCGTGTGGCATCGATCTGAACTCGGCGGGCCGCTGGCCAGAGAACGATAGAGGTAGGGCATGCCGATGGACGGCGTTTCTTTCTGGGAACCGGGCGCTGCACCTTCAACTCCGCCATGTGGCGACGGACGGTATGGAGGCCAGGAGAAGGCTGCTGGGCATCTTGTTGCAGGGCCTGGTAAATCAAACGGTAGCCGCTGAGTGGCTCTTCCAGGGCTTTGAACCGCACCACTTCTAGGATGTGCCGGCGCTGCTCCATTCGCTGTGCAGAACGCTGTGCGTTCTGCCGGGCATCGCGCAGGACGTGATATGGACGCTCCACCTCGCCAGCAAATCTGCTGAGACTGAGTTTCGGGTGGTCTCCGAGCAACTCCTGGTAGCACGCCAGGAGTTCATCCACGCTCAGAGACCCCGGATTTTTTTTGCGATATAGAGTGACAATTCCTTGTCCGCAATGATGGCCTTGAGCTGCTGGACTTCCTTCTCCAACTTCTTCTGGGCTGCATCCGGCCTCGCTCCCTGGAGGCGGGCACGGCCCGCTTCCAGAAACTGTGCACGCCAGGTGTGAATCAAACTCTCGCTGACCTCGTATTCACGAGCAGCTTCCGCGATGGTGTGCTCCCCGCTCAGGACAGCCAGAATAATTTGCTCCTTGAGTTCAGGTGACCAGGTTTTGCGCTGTTTTCCCATATCTTCCCTCCAGTGTGCCCCACCCTCCTAAAAAGTGGGGCCGATGTGGAAGGATTTCGCGTACCACTACCAGCCACCTCAGTCAACATCAGCCTGCACACTGTTTCGCTGGAAGCGACCGGGGAAAGCCTGGCGTTCTATCAGGGGTTCGGCTTCACGGCCGCACAGCGCCCCTGGCCGGACGGCTCCTGGCCCATGTGGTTCGATCTGCACGGGTGAGCCCCTGAACAAACCAACCAGACTTCCAGTCACTGTAAGGGCATGACCATCTCTTTCAGTGCCCTGTTCAGGCGCAAACGCGCTGCCCCACCCTCTTCGGCCCAGACGGCGTACGTATCGCGGGCTGGCAGGAGCAGTGAATGATGCACGGAACAACATGTCACACGGCCCCCAATACACCACTCACGACCAGAACGCTACTCAGCAACTCAGCTGAACAGTACCGCCAGACGCGCCAGCACCTCATCCACCACATCCCGGGGCACCATCTCAAGAAGGCGGGCTCCCCGCGCGCTGAAATCAAGTGCCCTGGGCTGATCACAGCGCACGATGCCCGTGGTCTGGGTTCCAGCTTCGTCCAGGGACACCGCAAACCCGGCCATCCGTGCGAACTGTCCTCCGCTGGTCACTGGCAGGACAATGGGCGTACCGGTCAGGGCGTTGAAGGCATCCGGCGACACCACCAGGACTGGACGTTTGCCACGCTGCTCATGTCCGGCCGTGGGATTCAGATCCACCAGGTAAATCTCGCCCCGTCTGATGTCTCCGCCCTTCAAAGAACCTCACGCCCCACCGGCGCGTCACTCAGCCAATGCTGTTCTTCTGCGTCCTGCGCTCCTGCTGGATCACACTGCGCTTCTAAATCACACTGCGCTTCTAAATCACACTGCGCCAGCAGTTCTTCCAGGGAGTAACGCGGTTTTGGGGCTGGCTGAACCGTCAACTGCCTCCCTTCGACGTTTAGGCCCACAGCGGTGCCTGCAGTCAATTCCAGAACGTCCAGCAATGCAGGGGGAATACTCAACATCACCGAACCGCCGACTTTTCTCAGGTATGTCTTATGCACGGGCCACCTCCTTCTGAATTATATTCCAATATAATTCATCGAAACCACAATTTTGTGTTCTGACCACCCAGATCTGCGTTCAGACTGAGAAGCATGTACTACACCTCGGTCACTTCGTACACGGCAGGCATGCCTCCTGGTCTGGCGCTGGTGCATGACGCTCAAGTGCAGGCCTACATCTGGGGCAATGCCAAGTGGCGTGGCAACTGCAGCGGCTACATCTACCGGCACCTCTTCCAGCTGCTTACGCCCCAGCGCTTCTGCGACCCGATGGTCGGCAGCGGCACCTCCGTGGACGTCGCCCGCGAAATGGGCATCGAAGCCGTGGGCCTCGACCTGCATTCCGGCTTCAATGTCCTCAGCCAGCCCATCCGGCTCCACCTGCCCGCCCACTGGAACGGACAAGCGGACCTGTGCTTTTCCCACCCGCCCTACCACACGATGGTCACCTACTCCGGGGCACAGTGGGGAAACGAAGCCCACCCGGACGACCTCTCCCGCTGCAGCAATCTGGACGAGTTCTACGAGAAACTGGCCCTCGCCCTGCTGAACCAGCGTGACAGCGTCAAGGTCGGCGGCATCTACGGCACCCTGCTGGGCGACCTGCGCCAGAAAGGGGCGTACCACGCCCTCGCCTCGGACATTCAGGCCTACCTGCCCAGAAGCGAGCGGCGGGCCATCCTCATCAAGGCCCAGCACAATACGCAGAGCGGCACTCGGACCTACAGCAAGCTGCGCTTCGGGCGCATCGAACACGAGTACATCCTGCTTTACGAGCGTCAGCCCGGACAGGTCTACGCCGTCCTGGCCGAAACGGTCCAAACCCAGCAGGAAACGCGCACCCGCAGCTGGAAAGCCATCATCGGCGCGGCCATCCTGGGCCTGGGCGAAACCTTCACCACCGCCCAGGCGTATCAGGCCGTGATGAACGCGGCTCCCGAACGCATCCAGCAGAGCGAACACTGGCAGGCCAAAGTGCGACAGACCTTGCAGCAACTGCCCGGCCTCACCAACCCTGAGCGCGGCGTCTGGGCACGGGCCGCCTGATGAAGGGGCCGCAGTGGCTGCAAGACATCCGGCCCGGTGAGCTGAGCGCGCGCGTCGAGAATCTGCCGCTGGAGAAGTTGCAGCTGGGCCGCCAGTGCCTGGGGGAAACCCGGCTCCTGATGCGCCTTACCCTGGGCCTGTTCCTGCTAAGCGCCAGCGTCTTCGTACTCGGGGCGCTGGCCGCCGGGGAACACCTGGTCATGGGCCTCCTGCGCCTGGTCATGTTCCTCCCGGTATGGGCGTACTTTCTTGCACGCGACCTGAAAGCAGCCTGGACGGACGCTCAGCAGGTCAGCCCGGCCCTGAGCTGGGGGCTGTGTCAACGCCTCGCAGCGCGCCGCTGGGTTCACTGGTTTGCTGCAAGCGTCCTGCTCTCCCTCACCCTTCAGGTGGCGCTCTGGCAAATGCTGTATGCCACCGGGCTCCTTGGCAAAGTCGGTCTTGAGCATGACGGCCTGTTCTACACGCTTATCTTTGGCAGCGCCTCACTCCCACAGCTGGCCATCCTTCAGCTGGCCGAAGCCCTGCGGGCCCTGCTGGGCCTCCTGCGCGGACCGGCAAGAAGGTGACCCGCAAAGAGCCTGCACGGGCCGTGAGCCGCCGGGAGCAGGCCGCCCCTTCCATCTGGAGCTGCTGGCCGGGTTGGAATCCCTCCCGCTCACGCGGAAGTGGAGGGGTATGACAGATGCAGATGCACACCTCCTGAAAGCCCATCAGGCCTACACCCAGGCCGGCAGCGCCCTGATCCAGGCCTGGAACCGGGCACAGGCCGCAGAACTTTCCGGACCACGCGATCAGATCAAATGCGCGGCGCAGGACCTGGTCCAGCAGCTTGAAGGCAAACCCGACTGGGAACGGGACGCCTGGCTTACCGCCGCCGAGCTGCGGGCCGCCGACCATGCCGGCGAAGCGGGCGGAGCCAGGAGCACCCACGGCTGGAGCGCCGAGCAGTACGCCCAGGAGTTCGCGTCCCCCTGCTGGCCCACAGACTGCCGCCTCGCCTTTGGACAGCTGCTGCGCCAGCTGCTCAGCAAGGAGACCCTATGACCCTCACCAAACCCTCGCCGGTCCCCGGACACCCCCAGCACCTCAAACTTCCGGCTGAGCCCGCCGCGGATGACCCCATCCACCAGGTCCCCCAGAGCCGCGCCTACGGGCAGGTGCTGGCCGTGGCAGAGGCGTCTCCCAACCCCCGGTACCGGGACGTCACCCACTGGGACCGGGCCAGTCTGGCGCACAACCCCCAGCAGTTCGTCTGGCTGCTCGGAGAGCACTTCACCCATCTGCTGCTGTACCGGGGCAGCGGTGTCCATGAGGCCCTGGACTATCACCAGCACGACACCCGCGTGCGGGTCTTCGTCTGCGGGGGCGGCCAGCTGCAGGAGGCAGACTTCCCGAAAGCCCACCTCGCGGCTTCGTTTCTGCCGCACTTCTACCACGTCCACATGGAACATGGCCTGTTCCAGTTGCGGACAGACAAAGAAGTTGTCGCTGCGTTGCCCCCGGAAGAAGGTGCGGTCCTGCTCAGACGCCAGGAGGAGGTGCGCACCGAGATGAAAGCCGCTGAACCCTGGGACGGCCGGGCGGTCCACGCCTTCCAGGGCGAGCTGCAGGCCATAGCCCGGCGGTACAGGGCGTGAGCTACAAAAACGCACTGTGCAGGCTCAGCCACCAGATCGAGACAGAGGCGGCGGAACCCGAGCAGCCGGTCAGGCTCTCGCAAACCGATATGGACGTGCTGATCGGCCTGATCGAAGAGCAGATGGAACGCACCGACGACCCGGACGAACAGGTGGCCCTGGACTTCCTGAGGCTCCAGCTCAGGCCATTGGAGCCCTGATTTCTTTCTGCTCTTTCCCCCTCCCGCCTTCCCGGCGGGAGTTCTGTTTGAAAGGAGTCCCATGAAACTGAATTCCGCTTTCAAAACTTGCCCAAGGAGAACACCTATGACCCAGACCACCACCACCGTCTACCTGGCCCACCTGAATCCCGATGACGACACGCCCACCCTCGGCAACAAGGTCTTTTTCACCCAGGCAGAAGCAGAGCAGGACCTGATGGACCTGGCCCTGAGCGTACAGAGCGGAATCACAGACGATGACCTGGAAGACGGCGAGGAGAACGACCTCTTCCACCCCGAAGGCAGCCCCCTGGAGAAACTGCAGGCCCTCTACGACAGTGGGTACATCACCACCCAGGCCGAAGTGCTGCAACTGGAACTCCATGGTGACTCGGTGCGGAGGCTGCTGAGCGAGATCGACTGGGAAAGCCTGTTCGGGCAAAAGGAAGTCCTGACCGGACTGATCGCAGAACTCAGGGAGCAACAGCGCCCGGAAGTGGAAGCACTGCTCGGCCTGCTGTACCTGCTGGACGCCCTGCAGGACATCGGGGACGCCTGCGGCCTGCCGGCATACGAAGATGGGCATGAGCACATCATCCTCAGGGCCGGGCAGTATCTCAACGTCACAATGCGGCAGCATCACTCCACGGACGGGGTGCCCCAGTGCGGCTACCGGGGAAGTGGCCCGGCCGACACCGCCCTGAGCATCCTAGCGGCGCTGCTGCCCCCGCCCAATCCGCCGGTCAGCGAACAGCTTGCGTCCGAGTTCGGGTACCCAAAAGACAGTGACGACTGGGAAGCCTTCGAAGCAGGTCTCGGTGAAAAGCGACTGGAGGCCATCCAGGCCCGCCGCCTGGAACTGGAAGAGGGCCCCATGCGGCCGGTGCAGCTGCATGACCGCAGCCGGGTCCCCATGCTGGCCTGGAAACTGCATCAGGCGTTCAAAGAGGAGTTCCTGGCCGGGCTGGATGAAACGCAGGAACACCGCATTCCCAAAGCGCAGATCCGGGAGTGGGTAGAGAAGCAAAGCGGCTGAGAACAAGCAAACCAACCAGACCGTCAGGCACACTCAGGGCATGACCGTCCCAACCTTGCCAGATGCACCCGCTTTGCCGGCAGGCGTCCAGGTGGCCCTGCTTCACCCTGATCCTCTCACCCTCCTGCTGTGGCGCGACTCCGGGCGGCCACCCGCGCCACACCTCTGCGAGGACATCGGCGAGGACTGCGGCCTCTACAGCCCGGTCTTTGCCCCTGACCCCCAGCAGCGCTATCCCGGCGCAGTGGTCATCACCGAAGGCTTCACCGGCCAACTGTGCACCCACGAGTTCAACTTTCCCGTTCACGGGGACGGCCGGTTGCACTTCTTCCACTCGCGCACCTGCGTCCACTGCCGGGTCAATGTCGCCACCGTGCACTCCCGACGGGGCCGGCAGATCAGCTGCGAGTACGGCGGGTGGAACGTGCGCGCACACATCTTTCACGCCTGGGCGAAACGTGGGCCTGTTCCCGGCAGCCTGGAGGTTCAGGCATGGCACTGAAATGGAAACGCGGCACAAACTTCGGCTCGGACGGCGAGTACCTCACAGCCCAGCATGCGGGTCACACCTACACCATAGAGCGCCGGACCAGCTTCACGCAGGGGAAGTCCAGTCACGACTACCGCCTGTGGCTGCTGAAAGTGGACGGCGAGGTGCCGGACCACGGGCGCTGGCTCACGGGCCTAAAGGCCGTGAAAGCTCAGGCGGAGGCCTTGACAGCCCGAGAGGGCTGAAAAGAGGCTGGGCCGACGTTCCATTCCCTCTCAGGAGATACGTATGCAGCAGATCTACACCGCCACCTTGACGTGGACCGGACAAACGCAGAGCCTCGGCCTTCACGCCAACGCCCGCAGCGCCCAATTGGCCTGCTTCCAGCACTGCCTGGAACTGGCTGACCAACCCCCAGCCAGCCCAGAGCAGCTGGACTTCCAGCACGGCACCGGCCACTGGGAAGACGTGACGTTCGAAGTCACCCAGGTGGACGTTCAGGACCTCGCCAGGAACGAACGAAGCCTGCTGCACGGCTACCATGTCATGGACGTTCACACCGCACCCACCCGTAACGGCGCCGCGTTCTCCTGCACCGTCCACCATGACGGCAAGGTCATCGGCCACGCTGAGAACAGCGGCACCGGCGGCTGCTCTCTGATTCGGCTGGACCAGCCGTACCGCGCCGCGTTCCAACAGGCCGCCGAGCAGTGGGCCAACGACACCGGCAACGGCTTCGAAATTGAGGACGCCTTCCTCTACGCCCTGCTGGACTGCGAACAAAACGACCAGATTGCCAGAAGCAACGTCCTGATCCGCACCCATGCAGACAGTAACGAAGACATCATCCTGAAAGGCGTGAACCTCAGCGACCCGCAGATTCTTGCGGCCGAGCCTCAGGCCCATTCGCGCTGGATCATCGGTACCGGCTGGAAGGACATCGGCCGCGGACTGACGGACAGCCAATGAACGAAAGCCCATGAGCCAAATGAATCCCATCAATTGATAAGGCGTGTCCGCAAGAAATGAAGATTATTCCAGAAAAATGCCTGATAATGGCTGACTGGCCTTGTATGACACCCTAAAATAAACGTGTCCCCTGGGCGTGATGCATGACAGCAGGAAGAGCGAGACTCCAAGTCCACAAAAATGGCACTTGGAGTTGCAGTCCAAGTGCCGGAAAGGCGGGTGGTAAGCATGGATAAGCACCATGATGATACCACAACAGACCGCCGCACTCCGGACGCCATCCGGGCAGCATGGATCAACGTGCTTGCCTCGGCCCTGCGACTGGTTGCTGCGGTGGTCAGCCTCTTTGACCCCTAAGCCTCGCTGCTCGATTCTAGACATGCCCCCCGCCCAGGGGGCTTTTTTTGTGCAGGGCAAATCGCACACCAGCAACGACGCGGTCCCTGGCGGCTCATGCCGCAGGTGCACAGGGCATGAGTCTGAGCACACCACTCCCAAAAATCGGCCACGAGTACACCGTCCGCTGGACCCAGCGCGGCTCCCCAGCAGGCAGCCCCAAAGCGCGGCCGACCTGCTGACCGAGCTGCTTGGCAGCCCTGCCCCCCTGAAGCCTGCCCACCTTCCAGACAAGGGTCCCCATGCCAGACCAGCACACACCGAATGCAAGCCATACTGAACCCATGCCCATCTCGCCCGAACAGTTCGTCGCCCGCTACCGGAATGCCACCGTGAACGAGAAAGGCGCGGCACAGAGCCACTTCATCGACCTGTGCCAGCTGCTGGGAGTGCCGACCCCGATGGAGGCCGACCCGGAGGGCCAGCACTACCGCTTCGAAAAGCCGGTGCTCAAGGTGACCGGCGGCAGCGGCTTTGCGGACGTATGGAAGCGCGGGCACTTCGGTTTCGAGTACAAGGGCAAAGGCAAGAATCTGGACCGGGCCTAAGTAGCTTCCGGGTGTAGACTAAGTCATCAGACGACTTGACCCCCAACTGACTCCTGAAGACGAAACTCGGCTCCAGCAATTAATGTTTTCGACTGATGTCCTTCCATGTGAGCGCAAACGGTACTTTGCCCTCTGGCATGCTCACCAGGGACTATCCTCCTACAAGATTGCAGGCATGGGTATCCTGACTGCTACCCGCGTACGTCGTGTCATTACCCTTTACCGCGAAGGTGGCCTAGATGCGCTCAAAGAGCGCATCCACCCTGGAAGCAAGAGTCAGATTACGCCTGAGATTGGCGAAGATTTGAAACGGCTGATTGCTCAAGATGACCGAGTGTGGACCGCCAAGACAGTGGGTGAATATCTCGTCCAAGAACATGGCATACACCTCAAACACACGGCTATTACGGACCAGCTCCATAAGCTGGGACTGACTTGGCAGCGTACCCGCTACGTCGTTGCTGGACAAGCTGACCCAGAGGAAAAAGCCAGGTTCAAGGAAAACCTTGAAGTGGTAAAAAGGGGGCCAAGTTCGGCCTCCTGAAACTTCTTTTCCTCGACGAAGCCGCTATTTGGTTGACTCAACCCAATACCTATAGCTGGCGACCTATTCAGCAGCCCCTCCGTGTACCCACGAGTAAAGCTCGTGGTATCCGTGCCCGATTGAACTTAATGGGAGTTGTGGAATATGGGTCTGGAACAGTGTTTTACCGAGAGATAGAGGGAAATACTACAGGTCAGGCCGTTGTGGATTTCATCGAGGTTCTTGCTGCTGATGCGAATCCAGAATGTCCTACGGTTGTCCTTGTGGACCGAGCAAGTGTGCACACTTGCTCGGCAGTGAACCAGCAACGGAAGAGGTGGCAGGACCTCGGTCTCATCATCGCCCATCTCCCCGCCTACAGCCCTGAACTCAATGATATGGAGCCCCAGTGGCGACACCTGAAATATCAAGAGTTGCCAGAACGCCACTACCAGAACAAAACAGATTTGCGAAGGGCAGTTGGTGGAGCCAACTGGGGAATTGCAATATGATGCAATCTACACCTGGAAGCTACTTATCAGCAGCTGCTGGCTTACCGCGAAGACCTGGAAAACCCGCCGCTGCTCGCCGTGTGCGACATGCAGACCATCCGAATCCACACCAACTTCACCGGCACCCAGAAGCACGTCGAAGAGTATGACTTGGATGACCTGCTGAGCGAGCAAAAGCGCCAGCGGCTGCGGCTGCTGTGGACCGATCCGCAGGCCTTCAACCCCGCACATACCATCGAGCTGGCCACGGTGGCCGCTGTCGAGTCCCTGGCGCGCATCAGCGACGTGCTCAAAGCGAAGGGCGAAGACCCGGAAGAAACCGCGCACTTTCTGATCCGGGTGATGTTCACCCTCTTTGCCGAGGACGTGGGCCTGCTCCCGGAAGCCACCTTCGGGCGGCTGCTGGGAGCAGCAAAAAAGCATCCTGAGGACTTCCCTGAGATGTGCCGTGAACTGTTCGGCGCCATGAAGGTCGGGCGCACCACCATGCAGGGACGCATTCCCTACATCAACGGCGGCGTCTTCGAGGCCACCCACGCCCCCGCCCTGGACCTCAAAGCGATCAACCTGCTGCACGACGCTTCGAAGCGCAACTGGTCCCAGATCGACCCCACCATCTTCGGCACCCTGTTCGAGCTGGTGATCGACCCGGGCAAACGCTGGCAGCTGGGCGCGCACTACACGCCGCTGGCCGACATTCTGGACGTGGTGGAGCCGGTGGTGTTCCGGCCCCTGCGGGAAGAGTGGGAGACGGTCCGCAGCGAAATTCAGCCCTTGCTGCATGACATCGAGAAGAACCGGGCGGCCAGCGGCGACCTGTTCACCCAGCAGGCGGCCACCGAAACCCTGACAGGCGAGGTGGTGGGGCGTCTGAGCGCCTTCCAGCAGCGGCTCGCCGGCGTCACGGTGATGGACCCGGCGATGGGGTCCGGCAACTTCCTGTACGTCACGCTGCGGCTCCTGCTCGACCTGGAACTGGAGGTGCGCGAAACCGTCCGGGCTGTCACCCTGGACCTGCTCCCCGCGCCGCAAGTGAGCCCGGCGCAGCTGCTGGGCATGGAGGTCAATCCCTACGCACACGAGATCGCCGGGATGGTGCTGCACATCGGCTACCTGCAGTGGATGCGTGAACACGGCGAAAAACGCGAGGTTTCCCCGGTCCTGAGAAGCCTCCCAGGGCTAACGCACTGCGACGCGGTGATGGACGGGGAAGAGGCGCGGCCCTGGCCGGCGGCGGAGTTCATCACCGGCAACCCACCCTTTCTGGGCTACTCCCCGATGCGCGAGCAGCTGGGCGGCGGTTACGTAGACCGCCTGCGCCGTGCCTACGCCGGCAAGGTGCCGGGCCAGAGCGACTTCGTATGCTATTTCTTCGAGCAGGCCAGGGAAAACGTCGAACAGGGCCGCACGAGACGGGTCGGCCTGATTGCCACCAATTCCATCAGCATGGGCGAAAACGCGCGCGTGCTGGAACGCATCACGCAGACCGGCAGCATTTTCGCGGCGTGGCCGGACCGGGCCTGGATTCAGAGCGGGGCGGCCGTCAGGACGGCCATCGTGATGTTCGACGGCGGCGAGGAGCAGGACAGGGCGCTGCTGCACCATGAAGGCGACGAACGTGACCCCAAACGCCGCGTAACCGTTCGCACGGAGGTGAACACCCTTCACGCTGACCTCCGCAGTGGTCCGGACCTGCGGAGCGCTACGGCACTGCGGAGCAATGCAGGCCGGTCTTTTATCGGGGTCATTCCCGGCAGCAAGCATTTCCTGCTGACCAAGCAAGATGCCCAGAACATACGGAACTTGCCCAACCCTGATGGCCGCGACAACAGCGCTGTCATCCGGCCCTTCAAGGTCGGCAAAGACGTGAACGGACACGACGCCGAGCGCTTCATCATCGACTTCAGCGGCCTGAGCGCTGAAGAAGCTGCGGCCTATGACCAACCGATGAGCATCGTCCGCACCCTGGTCAAACCGCAAAAAGACAAGATGAACCGCGACATCAACCGGCGCAACTGGTGGAGGTTCAACGAGGAGCGCCCCGGCATGCGGCAGGCCATCAAGGCACTAAGCCGCTTCATCGTCACGTCCATTGTTTCAGAGCACCGCTTTTTCGTGTTTCTCGGCGCTGATGTGGTTCCTGGCAACAAACTGGCCGTCATTGCCAGCGAGAGCTATCTGGACTTCGGCATATTGAACAGCCGCCCACACGTCCTATGGGCTGAGCGCAAAGGCAGCACACATGGCGTGGCAGGGGACCTCTCCTACACCCCCAGCACCTGCTTCGAGACGTTCCCCTTCCCAGACCCGGACAGGGCCCAGGCGCAGGCCATAGAACAGGCCGCCCGGCACCTGGAAGCCATGCGTGCCCACCTGCTGAGCAAACGGGGCGGACATGGCAAACCCCTGACCATGACCGGCATCTACAACCGGCTGGAAGCGTACCGAAACACCGGCACAGAAGAGATCACCGGCACAGCTGCGCTGGCCCGCGCCCATGACACCCTGGACGCCGCCGTGGCCGCCGCCTACGGCTGGCCGTGGCCACTCGGTGACGCGGAAGTGCTGGAGCAGTTGCTGGCCGAGAATCTCAAGCGGGCACAAGGCAGGCCGACCCATGAGTCCTGAGTGGGTCAAAATCCTTGTCAGCGGAATGGTCACACTCCTGGGGGTCTGGGGCGGAGCCATCCTGGCACTCCGAAACGCAGAACGCAACCGGCAGGCCGACCTGTGGCTCAAAGAGCGCCACGAAACGTTCAAGGAGGTCAGCCGTGTGCTGTTCGAGTTGGACAACCGCCTACTCACTTTCCGCCGCCACATCCCAGTTCTTACAGAGCCGTATACGAACGAGTTCAGGCAGCAGCTGACCAAGCAGCACGGCGAGGTGCATAAAATAGCCGAGATGCTGCTGCAGTTACAAAACCTGCGACCCACCACGATCTACTTTCTGCCTGCAGAACATCGGCTGTTTCAATCTCTTCTTGAAAAGCTTGAAAGTTTGGGCCAATTTACGGCCGAACACGACTGGACCCTGAACCAAGCTGCGCAGCTGAGTGATGCCCTCTGGGAAGCGGCACGGACGGAAAACGCAGCTTCCTTGTTAAAAGAAGCAGTCCGAGAAGAGGATCAAGAGGCCAAAGAGAGGGCCGTCCAAGCCATAAAAGCACAATTCGAGATGCTGACGGTCAGAGACAGTGCTGGAGTGCTTCAGGATCTGCACGCCCAGGCACAAACCATTCAGGAGCTGACCCGCCGCCTGGTGAATGTGCAGTTCGCGGCACTAAAGCTCAATCACCCTGAACCGTTCGCCCAGCTGCATGACCCGCCCGTGGAATAACAAAAGTAAATTCCGCACTCAGGATGGCCTGAGCCATTCCCGGCATCAGAAAGACTCGACAACCCTGAAAACGTCAATCATAATAATTAAATGACAAATGGAACCAATATTTCACTAGAAAACATTCCATTCATGATTGACGAGACTCCTTTCAACTTCTTTTCTCCAGACGTTCAACAAGAAAATCTCAGATTCCTCGAAGGACTTCGCCCAGCTTATTTCGGTTATCTGAGCCGGACGCACGGAGCTGTGCTTGCAGACGATTCTGCTTCCCCAGCAGATCGTCAGTTTGCTGCAACAGCCCTCAGGAATGCCCATGCTCAGGCGCTGGAAACGTTCTTTGCCCTCATCGGCGCAGCGTTGCAGGCACCAGAAGCGCCTGTAGCCTACATGCTGAAATACCGGGATGAGATTGGAAAGGTAGTTGATAAGATTTCTACAGGTGGGGATCTCAAAACCCGGTGGCCGTTAGCAACGTTGAATTGGCAGCAAGTAGCCGAGCTCATTCTCTTATCGCACAGTGATATCACCGAAGAACAACGAGCAATGAACGTGCAGGGGTTCGCTGATCTATGGCGAAGGCTTGCGCACGACTTCAGAGACGAGAGCCGCTCCTTAGAACACAACAGCATCAAGCACGGGTTGCGTCTCCGGATGGGGGGGATGTCTCTCCAAATCGGCATTCCGGAAAGCCCAGGAGAGGAACCTGCGAAGATGATTTCACTTGGAAAAAGTGAATTCGGTTCATCATACTACGTAGCAAATCCAGTCAACGGTAGTAAGCACAACTTTCATTTGCGTGATCGTTCGGTTGCCTGGGAACCCCATCAAATGGCCTGGGAATTAGAGTTCCTCCAGACCTCGATAGAGAATGTAATAGCTTTCTTGAAATATCAATCTGGCGCAAGAGAAGATGAGCTTCAGCTCAACTGTGCATCCGATGTCAGGGCATTTACACCGCCTGAAAAGCCAAGAGGAGCATCACTTAGATTCACCTCGAATACAACAATCATCATAGATCAGAACGCCCTTTGGACTAAAGAGAGTATTCTGACGTCCTACGATTCTGAACCCATAGAGGAGAGCGGAAGCTGAATCGCCGCCTTTGGCAGCAGCTCTTTTGAAACATCTCCGGCTTCTCAATATAGATTTCGCGGCTGGCTCATCAAATTGCCAAAATCCGAGGACAATAAAGTCCCCCCGTCAACCAGCACCTTATTTGCCTCTCCGAGATTTGCGACACCCCTTGAGAACTCGGCGATCCCCTCCAGAGCCGTTTTACTGTCCCAAAGATAACGGCCTAAGCGGGCAAATTCCTGCGACTGCTTTCCGAAATATCTTCTTTCAGCATCGAAAGTCAGAAAGGCAAGCACGGCGTGTGCTTGCCGCAATAGTTGCTCATTGCCGTATACCGGCAGCTCCTCTTTAAGCCAGCCTTGCTCACCGATCAGCAAATCGGTCACGCGTTCTTCTATGGCCAGTGCTCCTGTCTGGGAGTGGCTTCTTGTAGGATAAAATCCTCGGTCCGTTAGCCCATCCGCGTATCCTGTCAAATATAACCACCGGATCTGCTTATTGCCGGCAGAAATAGTGGGGCTGACAAGCGCAGGGAGGACGTCCCAGCGACGTGAGTCCAAAACAGCCACCAGAACCGCCGTGGCAAGGATGAGGAGTGGATAGGCGCGCCACCCCAGCGAGTAGTCGACATGACCGTCAATGCGCAGCCGCAACACCTTGATGGCCTCGGTCAATAGCCCTTTTAGCTCTGCCGAAACGATCTCAGGTGGGATCTGCTTTACCGCAACGACCAAGGCCGTTGCCAGCGGCCTGCAACGCCCCTCCACCATCTCATACCACGCTATGGCCGCCTCTGGACCATGCAGCGATAATTCCGGCAAGGTCTGCAAAAATCCTATGAATGCCTCGCCTTCCTGACGAAGTGCGGTCCTGGCCTTCTCGCCTGGCTGTGGAAACAGATCGCGCAAATGCTCAGCGGTGCTGCCTGGCACCTGAACCAGCGGCCCATGAACATTAAATTGCTGATTATGACTCCCAACCTGGGTGTAGGCATCCCGCTCAACGTGCTGCTCAAACGACAGATCTCTCAGAGACACGCTTCCGTCGTTCGTCTTCACTCCTATCGTCTTCAAACTGCTCTGAATATCGGCCTCTGAGTGTCCCAGCATCTCAGCCAGTTGCCCCGTCAGTACTTGCAATAGTCCCGCCTGCTGAAGGACGTGAAGCTTTGTGCGCAGCGCCTGATCAATTTCAGCCACCGAACAGCTCCTTAACCTTCGCGGCAAACTCGGCAGACTGTAATCCTAATCCCAATAGAACAGGACCATAATTTTTGAGTTTCTCAAAAGCTCCGGTTTTTACAGCCTTTTCTGCATGCTTAAGGGCACTTTCTGCTTCTTCCTGCTCCTCTTCAGGCAAATCTGGGACAAGGGAACGCAGGTCACCAATCAATTTCAGCAGGCGTTCCGCATCCTGTGAACCCACCTGCACATGCATGCTGTTGTGGTCACCAAGCTGGGTGTTGGCTGTCCCGTAGTTCGTCTGGTGGAAGGCTATGGGTCGCTCCTGGGTTGACAACTCAATGCGTGGTACACCTGTCGCATCAGCCGAAGACACGGCCTGCAAGCCCTGTGCAGTCAGTTTCAGCAGCCGCCCACCATACATCGCAGAATCCAGTCTTAAAAATTCCAGAGTCAGCAATTTTTCGATGATAGGTGCATCGGGATCGTCGCTCTTGGTCTGGAGAGTCAATCGGGGGTTCTGCTGAGCGCGTTTCAGGATCGTGTACATTTGCTGCTGCTCGTCCATGCCATATCCTAAAGCAGCTCAGTGTCCCCGAGACCCTACAAATCACTGCCCGTCAGGTCGGTGCTATGTGCCAGATCCACGATGAGCTGCACATCAATTACGAATGCCTACAGGGCGAGGTTGAACAGAAATTGCTGTGGGAACGCAAGGCGAGGTCCATATAGGAATCTCAGGCGGCAGGAACTTTCCATAAGCGGCGAATCAGCAGACCTCTGCAAAAAGCAGCCTGAAACCATGATCCACACCTGCCAGACTGTAACCACGCAAGCCGTGATCACGATCTTCATCGGATTCTAACAACCTTCCAGTCTTTCAGTTTTTCGCCTCCCCGGTGGTCTTCTCCACACGAGAGGGCCGCCTTTTCTCTGGCCAGCAACCAACAAAAGCCAACCAGCTTCAGCCCTCTTTCCCTGCCACGCTTCCGCGTGGAAGAGAGAAGGGGCGAACCCACAGGTTCAGAAACAGGAGCACCCTATGATCGAAGATCCGCACCAGACCAACCTCACCCCTACACCTGAACCCGCAGCACCCGAACTGTCCGACGCTGACCAGGCGGTCCCCGGCGACCCTGGCAGCTTCCTGGAGTGGTACACCGGCCGCAAGGCGGACTATGCCAGCCAGAAGGCCCGGCTCAGAGCCCAGTACGAAGCGATGCTGCGGGACATCGAACGCCAGGAAGAGGGGCTGGACTATCACTTCGCGGACCGCGCCGAGCGGGAACTGCGCGCGCAGCTCACCGGCCGCAGCCGCTCGGTCAAGTTCCTGACCGGGACCATCGGCCTGAGGAAGAAGCCGGGCAGCGTGAACGGGGCGGACGTGCCACTGGAGCTGTGGCCGGAAGAAGCCCAGAGCGCCATTGTCACGAAGGTGGACGGCACCCTGCTGAAGAAGGTGGTGAAGGTGGTCGGGGAGAAAGCCTACCTGGCAGAGACGGGCGAGCCGCTGGAGCTGCCGGGCCTGCGCGTCACGCCAGAGGGCGAGGCGCTGTACGTGAAGACCGGAAAGGAAGAAGCATGAGCCAGGAACAGAACAAGCAGGAACAGGACACCCAGGAAACGATGTACGACATCAGCGTAGCGGCCAGCCTCGCCATCACGGACGAGCGGGTGCAGCAAACGGGCAACCGCTTCACCCTGCCCGATGGCCGCCAGATTGCGGTCTGGTTGACGCCAGAGCTGATCGACGAACGCACAGAAGGCGAGGAAACCCACACTGATATCACCTGGGCCGAAGCTGAAGCGCTGGGCGTGACGCTGAACGATTATTTGGAGACAGAAATCAACGAACGGTAAGGCCGACTGCTGTCGTCTTATAAGCCGACAGTGGTAGTCTTCTCTCAAGAAAGGAGCAGTGATGACCCAGGCCTCTATGTTCCTGCTGCTGCAGAACACCTCCATCAGCGCCTTCCTGATCTCTCTGATCCTGAAACGGCGCGGCGTCTGACGGCCGCCTTGCCGGCCGTGGTCCGGATGCTGGATGACCTGCAGGTGAACCGCGGTCAGCAGGCCAGGCTCCTCGACCTGAGTGAGCGCACCCTGCAGCGTGCCCTGCAGGGCGACCTTCCCAAGAGGCTCAGCGTGGACCAGTTCACCCGGATGAGTCTGGTCACCGGCATCTACAAGGCCCTGCGCATCCTGTTTGTGGGTGAGGCCTCCAAAGTCTGGCTGACCCGTCCGAACGGCAGACGAACCTTGAACGGTCAGCGTCCCCTCGATTACATGCTCAGCGGCGGCATTCCGGCGATGCTGACGGTGCGTCAGTTGCTGGACGCGGACCGCTCAGGTCAGTTTGGGGACGCTGCAGCAGAGGACCGGGCCAGGGCGGCGAAGGTCGGCGTCCGGGTGGTGGAGGGTTGAGCATCCGGCACTTTACCGGCCGCCCTTCCCGACTGATTCCCTCCTGCTACGACCCCCCCATCCTCAGGGAGCATGCCCAGACACCAGAGGAGTATGACGCCCTGCTCGATCTGGACAACCTGACCAATGGACGGGTCATGGCCGGCAAAGGTGAGACCTCGGAACCTTACCAGAGCGTGCGTCAGGCCTGCTTCCATTACGCCAGCAACTCCAGGTTCAACATTCCCCTTGAGGGGCATGGGGCCTGGTATGCGGCTGAACTGAAAACGGCACAGCACGAGGTGGGCTATCACTTCGCCCTGCGGGCCATCGCCGAGGGCCTGGAGGAGTTCAGCACGGACTACACCCGCTACAGCTCTTATGTCGATGACGATCTGGTCGAAGCGGAAAGCCTGCCTGAATACGTGCAGGCCCTGCAGGTAGACCCCAACGATTACACGGTTTCGCAGAGGCTGGGCGAGCGTCTCCGCGAGCAGGGTTGTGCGGGCATCTGTTACCAGAGCCAGCGTTCTGCGGGTGACAGCTGCATCGCGCTGTTACAGGAATGGGCCGTGACCCATATCCAGCGGCATGAAGGCTACCGGTTCAGCTGGAATCCAGTGACAGAAGAAGTGGAAATCCGCAGGAAGTAATGGTGCCTGAGCCGTCTGATCCCACTCACAGCCCCCGCAGCTCGGCCAGCAGCCGCTCACCCACCGGCCCTGGCAGCAAGGACAGATTCGCATCGAGCAACCAGTCCAGCAGCTCCGCCATGTCCTTGGGGCCCTGATACACCGGCCTGCGCCCACCACCTTCCAGGTACAGCGCGGCCTGGTGCCAGTGCCACTGGCGCTGACCATCCAGCGTGTACGCCACCAGCCCCTGAGGAACCTCGCGCTTGCACAGAAGAAAGCGGCCTGCAGCGCAGTTCAGGACCATGTATCCCCCAGGCGGCGGGATGTGCGACTCGAAACGCTGCAGCATGGCCTGTCCCCGCACCTGCCCGGCCTCATCCAGAAAAAAATGCTCGTGCACGGCTCGCCGCACACCCTGATCCGGCTCCAGCTCCAGCGCTCCGGCCACGTCCGAGGTGTCCCGCAGCCGCTCTGTCCAAAAGGGTATGGCCAGCGCACGGTAAGCCCCATCAGCAGCCACCATGTTGGCCGCTGTCTGCGCTACCCAAGCGGGCGGCACTTCACCGAAGCGCAACCACGGCAGCGGCAGCAACGAGGGACCAGCGGGCGCGTACCCAGGTCGACCTGTGTGCAGCTCGGCCAGCAACACGTCCTCAAGTACATGCCATCCTAGCCCCAGCGCCTCAAGAAAGCGGTTGGCGTCGCCGGCGTACACCCCTCTGAGGGAGAATTCGGGTCTGCGCCTGAGCCAGCGGCCGAGGACCGCTGCAAGTTGTGTAGATGACGCCCCGGACGGAACACGCAAGGTCAGATCACTGGGGGAGAGCAGCTGCAGACGGTATCCCTGGGGTGTCCGGACACGGAAATTCAAGGCCTCTGCCGAGAAGACCTGTGGCCCGGTCACCGACAGCTCACAGCTGTACTTCCTCCCATGCCCATGCAGCTCACAGCCCACCACCTCGCGCCTCTTTGCTTTGACCGGCAACTGGGCCTGTTCCCTGGACATCATCTCTGCGGTCACAGCACCTGATCTTCGTAGCTCAAAGTGGCCAACATCACCGGCAGCCCCTGCTCCAGCAGCCACTCGCGCTGCGCCCCCCAACTGCTGGCGCGCCGGCTGGCCTTGCTGTCCTCGAACGCCCAGATCACCTCAATCCCGGCGTCCAGGTAGGACATGGTGCGCGTCTGCAAGGCCGCCGTCACGATGGGGGAGTACTGCGCTTCCCCGGCAATTCTCGACCCGTCCGGCAAGGTCAGCAACACGTCGGCAATCCGCCCAGCCTCCTGCACCCTGGACTCGAATTGCACTTCTCCTGTGCCGTATAACTCCACCAGCTTGGCAGCCAGCGCCTTTTTCATCTCGATATGTTGCATGGTCTCGGGTTCCAGCTCAGTGTGAACTGGACACTCAGGACTCTGCTCAGAACTTGCACCTGAATAGGGAGACAAAAAGCGCTCCCAGACCTGAAAATCTGGAAGTGTGAACAAACAGGTTTCAGGGGAGCGCACCCGTATTTTCGCACAGCAGGTTCTGGACATTCCAGAGACGCCGTATCAGCAGCGAAGCTTGCAAGCTTCGCTGCACCTCTTCCACAGTCCAGGTCGGAAGACCAAGTTCAGCCAGGCTGAAGGGGTCAGTCCCAGTGCACTGAGCCGATTTTTCAATGTCTATGACTGGGATTCAGACCGCTGCTGGGAAGAGATGCAGGACACCCAATGGCGCATGTTGCTGGACGCGGCTCGCCACAAACGCAAACCTCGATTGCGGCTCAGTGTGGACCTGACCACGGTGGAAAAGGTGGGCACCCAGCTGCCTTATGTCAGCGTGTACAACGGCAGGCACGGCATTCATCTGGTGGTCCTGTTCGCTGAGTACGAGGAACTGAAGTTCCCCATTTCTTACCGGGTGTACCAGGGCAAGCACACCAGCACCCCGGTGACACTGGCCCTTGATCTGCTGGAAGAGGCCCCCGACTTCATCCGGAAGCGCTTCCAGGTCTGTGTGCTGGCAGACAGCGGATTCGAATCCGCTGTCTTTCTGGAAGGTGTGCAGCGCCTGGGTTTTGAGTTCGTGGTGGGTGTGCGGAGCAACCGGCGCACGGACCATCCTGGGCGGGTGACGGTGGCGGATTGTCCGCATGGAGGGTACGTCAACCTCGCCAACTGGTCCCTGGAAACACTGTCCCTGGGGAGGATCGACCGGGGGGACCGCGAATTCTTCGCGGTGTCGTCCGAGCTGTTAAGTAGCTTCCGGGTGTAGACTAAGTCATCAGACGACTTGACCCCCAACTGACTCCTGAAGACGAAACTCGGCTCCAGCAATTAATGTTTTCGACTGATGTCCTTCCATGTGAGCGCAAACGGTACTTTGCCCTCTGGCATGCTCACCAGGGACTATCCTCCTACAAGATTGCAGGCATGGGTATCCTGACTGCTACCCGCGTACGTCGTGTCATTACCCTTTACCGCGAAGGTGGCCTAGCTCAGTAGGTGACAACTTCAGTTTCACATTGTCCTAGACGGCAAAAACCAACAGTCGGCCCCATCAAGCTTGATGGGGCCGACTGTTCACGGTTTCCTGAGAGTGTGAAAACAACAGAATCCGCCGCCCAGCAGGCTACCGTACTGACCCGCCACTTCAAAGCACACGCGAGTCACCTCCGCATTGACACCCTTCAGCGGCTGATCGATGTGCTTCTGGCGATGATTGCCGCGAGGAGCATCAATCATCACGACCTGAGTCCTCACATGCCCGGTATCAGCACGCCGCAAGCCAAGAAAAGAAGGGCGGACCGAACCTTCCGGGATGAGCAGCTGGACATGGACTTTTTCATCGCTCTGCTCGTCGTCCATCTTCCACCGGGGAAGGTGTTGCTGAGTCTGGACCGCACCAACTGGGAGCATGGGGAAACGCCCATCAATTTTCTGGTGCTTGGAGCCGTGGTTCATGGCTTCACCCTGCCCCTGATTTGGGTTCCTCTTGATGAGTCTGGGAACAGCCATACCTATGCCCGTATGTGGCTGGTATTGAAGCTCCTCCGCGTCTTGCCAGCGAAACGCTGGCAAGGCCTGGTGGCTGACCGTGAGTTCATCGGTGCGGAGTGGTTCCGTTTTCTCCGTCGTCAAGGCATCAAGCGGGCGATCCGCATTCGGCACAGCGACATGCTGGACGACACGAATGGGAAGGAATGGTTTAAGCACGTCCAGCACGGTCATTTCCATGAAATCGACGAAAAGGTGTTCGTGTTTGGCGAACTCATGCGGGTGGTCGCGACGAGGTCATCCACAGGTGACCTCGTCATCATTGCCACAGATTTCAGCGCTCGGAAGACCTGGAAGCTGTACAAGCAGCGCTGGTCAATCGAGTGCACCTTCAGCAGCTTCAAGATGCGAGGCTTCGACCTGGAGCGGACTGGGATGACGGAAAGGAGCCGTCTACAGCGGCTCTTTGGCCTGGTGACACTGGCCTGGGTGTTCTGCTTGCGCCTGGGGGTCTGGCTGGGCCAGACCCAGCCCATCCCCGTTCTCAAGCATGGTCGTAGAGCGGTCAGTCTGGTGCGGCACGGTGCTCAGCATCTCGTGGATGCCTTACGGTGGAAACCCAAACAGTTCATGGCTGTCCTAGACCTGTTGACCCAGCCCTTTTGCCCACCAGGAGCGCCTTTAGACGAAGTTGTCACCTACTGAGGTGGCCTAGATGCGCTCAAAGAGCGCATCCACCCTGGAAGCAAGAGTCAGATTACGCCTGAGATTGGCGAAGATTTGAAACGGCTGATTGCTCAAGATGACCGAGTGTGGACCGCCAAGACAGTGGGTGAATATCTCGTCCAAGAACATGGCATACACCTCAAACACACGGCTATTACGGACCAGCTCCATAAGCTGGGACTGACTTGGCAGCGTACCCGCTACGTCGTTGCTGGACAAGCTGACCCAGAGGAAAAAGCCAGGTTCAAGGAAAACCTTGAAGTGGTAAAAAGGGGGCCAAGTTCGGCCTCCTGAAACTTCTTTTCCTCGACGAAGCCGCTATTTGGTTGACTCAACCCAATACCTATAGCTGGCGACCTATTCAGCAGCCCCTCCGTGTACCCACGAGTAAAGCTCGTGGTATCCGTGCCCGATTGAACTTAATGGGAGTTGTGGAATATGGGTCTGGAACAGTGTTTTACCGAGAGATAGAGGGAAATACTACAGGTCAGGCCGTTGTGGATTTCATCGAGGTTCTTGCTGCTGATGCGAATCCAGAATGTCCTACGGTTGTCCTTGTGGACCGAGCAAGTGTGCACACTTGCTCGGCAGTGAACCAGCAACGGAAGAGGTGGCAGGGCCTCGGTCTCATCATCGCCCATCTCCCCGCCTACAGCCCTGAACTCAATGATATGGAGCCCCAGTGGCGACACCTGAAATATCAAGAGTTGCCAGAACGCCACTACCAGAACAAAACAGATTTGCGAAGGGCAGTTGGTGGAGCCAACTGGGGAATTGCAATATGATGCAATCTACACCTGGAAGCTACTTATTGATAACGCGGTAAGTTCACGACAGAGTTAGACTGAAACCGTGAGTGAGGTTTGGCGGCCCAGCCGATGGACACGTCAGCAGATGGAAGAGCGGCGACTCGCCGCTCTTCCGATGCTCTCCGATATGACCCTGTCCTCCAAGACGATTGCCCAGCGTTTTGGTGTCAGCGCCAGCACTGTTCGTACCTGGCGGCAGCGCTTACGACATGGCGATACCCTTGAAGCTACTTTCTCCTCTGGACGTCCCTCCTTTCTCACCGATCACCAAGTGGCTGAAATCATGGCGATGATTGAGGCAGGGCCAGATCCACAGCGTTTTCCAGACGGGCGCTGGACTACCGCACGTATTCGCGACGAGATTGGATGCAGATATGGTGTCTGGTATGACCACGACTGGGTCGGAAAGCTGCTGTTACGCTGGGGCTTTTCCTGGCAGAAAGCAGAAAAACGCCCGTTGGAACAGAATGCTGAGCAGGTCGACGCTTGGCTGGAAGCAGAGCTTCCAGTCCTGGAAAAAAAAGATAGATGATGGTGAAACCATCGTCTGGGCCGATGAAGTCGGAATCAGTATGAAGCCCGTGATTGGCAACACCTGGGCCACGCGTGGTCAGACCCCAGTGATTCTGGCCAAGACCAATTGGAAAAAGCTCTCCGTGATTGGCGGGATTACGTCTAAGGGCCAGTTTTTCCAGCAGACACACGAAGGGTCGGTCAAAGCGATGGGCTTCATCGCATTTTTGACGCATCTGATGCGACACATCAAGGGGAAGATCACTGTTGTGGTGGACAACGCTAAAATCCATAAGGCGAAGGCCGTTTCGGCCTTCGTATCACAACATGAACGACTGAGCCTAACGTACCTGCCACCGTACAGCCCTGAACTCAACCCCATTGAACGAGTGTGGGCCTATGTCAAACACCACCAACTCGCCAATTTTTGCCCAGAGACGCTGGAGCAACTCAAGGCTTACCTCCGTACGGTATGGCCGAAAATCCGCTATCGGCAACTCCCAGCCAAATTGCTAGGTATCTACCCTGAAGTGTTACCGACTTAGCACGTCATCAATAGAGGGGAAGGACATCCTGGCCGAAGGAAAACGGCGCTGGGCACTGGAATCCTTTTTTAAGGAGGGGAAGCATCAGTTTGGGTTGGCGCAGTTCGCGCTGCGAACTGCCAGGGGTCTGGATCGGTGGATTCTGATGGTCTTCTTGGCGTTTACCCTGACCATGCTGCACCGCTCAGAGGACATGACCTTGAAGGAAGCTGCACGCTTGGCTCTGTACACCTTGTTCCCCGAAGTCAGGCTGAACCACCTGCTGAGCCAGCTTCAAAAAGAGCAAGAATTCTTGCTCCAGCACGGCTATTCGCTCAGCTATGCAAGGTGCAAGTTATGAGTTTGACGAACTTGCGACGAGTTTTGCCGTACAGGCCAAGGTCACGCATGAGGCGAGCAATCCGTCTGACACTGTGGTAATGACCCTTGGCTGCCAGTTCAGCCTGAATCCGGGGCGCTCCATAGCGCCCCTTATGCTGATGGTGGATGTCCTCAACAAGCGGTTTGAGATGTTCGTCCTCCATCTTTCTCGGTGATAATGGCCTTCTTCGCCAGCTCCTGAAGCCGCTGGGCGTCACTTGCAGGACTCTGCACATGACATCAGTTCGATATTCACCCTGGTGAGCAGCGATGAACGCGAACCTTAGAGATTTTCTTTGGCAAAGAAGGCTGCTGCTTTTTTTAAGATTTCACGCTCCTGACGCAAAATCTCAACTTCTTTTTGGAGCCGCTGGATTTCCTGCTCTTGTGGCGTCAGGGTCGTTCGACCCTGACCTGGGAATGCGGCTGTCCCAGCCTTCTGAGCCTGGAGTCTCCAGCGATAGAGCACAGAGGGGCTGATTCCGAGGTCACGTGCAGCACGGATTGGGCCGACATCTTCACGTGCAGCGAGTTCGATGGCCTGACGCTTGAATTCGGCAGTGTAGGTCTTTCTGGTCGTCATGGTCTTGCCTCCTATGGTGAGGCTTAACTGCACCGACTCAAAACTGGACTAACCCCAGGGCCTCGTCATGGCGATCAAGGTACATGAAGCGGATTATCAGGATCGCGCCGGCGCGATCCTCCTGTTGCGAGACTTGCCCAACGTTTTTCCACGCATGCAACATCTTTGGGCAGACCAAGGATATACCGGCAAATTGGGAGCTGAAATCAGAAAACATTTGGGCTGGACGTTGGAAATCGTCAAGCATCCTTGGTCGGGGCGGCAGGGTACCTGGGCACCAAAAGACGCACCTCCACCACTTGTGGAGGTGCCAGCAGGATTCGTCGTGCTGAAACGTCGTTGGGTGGTTGAACGAACCTTCGCCTGGATAGGTAAATCCAGGCGGATGTCCAAAGATTACGAAGCATTGCCGGAAACCTCAGAAAACCTCGTCTACGAGGTTATGATTCGCTTGATGGTAAGACGACTGGCCAAAGATATGCCCTGAGGAGTTTTCAGACACACTTTAGCGAAAACCCGATTTTGCGCCATCTGTGATGAGTAATTTATGAGTCGCCAAGAATCGTGCGAAAACGACCATTTTTGAAAGACATCAGGGGTTCTTTCGCCCTTATGTCGCTATACGCCTGGACATGAAATGGATTCCTGATTACTCGTTCAGCCCTTCCTGAATAGCATTTTCCAGCGCTTCCAGGCTCAGTTCTGGGAGGGGTTTACCGTTTACGAAGAAGGTAGGTGTTCCGGTCACGCCGACGGCCTCCCCGTCCTTGCGGTCACGGGCCAACAGGTCACGCACCGCAGCGGATTCCATCGTGGCCTGGGCTTTGCTGCGGTCTAGGCCCATGTCCTCGGCGTAGTCCAGGAATTTATCAGTCTGTGCAGTCTGCTGCTCGCCCCATTCGCGTTGTTTCTGGAACAGGTAATCACGCATCCGCCAGCGTTTGTCAGCACTGTCCTGCGCGGCAGCTTCAATTAGTCCTGCGGCCAGCGTGGAGTTACTGTGCAGCGGGAAGTAGCGGGCTACCAGTCGCACTTCGCCGTTGTACTTCTGCATCACGTCCATGAGGGCAGGTTCGACAGCGGCGCAGGATTCACACTCCGGGTCAAAGAATTCCACGATGGTGACTTTAGCGTCAGCAGGCTCCAGGAAAGGGCTGTCAGGCCGAATCAGTTGCTCGGTAGAAATGGCGGCGCTGCTTTGTGGCTTGGGCCGTTTGGCAAGGTTGAACATCAGCAGGCCAGCGATAACAGCCAGGGCCAGGGTCAGAATGAGCAACGCTCGGTTGTTTTGACGGTTCATTACTTGCAGAGCTTAACACATGAGCAGTTATTCAGGTATAGTGAGGCATGCGAGTACACGGCACCCAGCTCACTTATTTCGTGGACGGAATGGACTGCGCCTCCTGTGTGGCAAAAGTGGAAAAGATGGTGGGCACGCTTCCCGGTACGGGCGAGGTCAAAACCAGTTTCAGCAAGCAGACGCTCGCCCTGACGCTGGATGAAGCGCAAACGCCCCGCAGCACGCTGGAAAACAACTTGCGGTCACTGGGCTACGCGCCTTCGCTGGTTTCCGGTGGAGTTGCGCCTGCAGCCCATGCCGACCATGAAGGCCATGACCACGCCGAACACGGTCACGACGCGCACGGGCACAGCCACGACAACCCGGCAGACCGGGGCAAGCCCTGGTATCAGACAGGGCAGGGCAAGCTGGTGGTCAGCTCAGGGATTTTGCTGGCGCTGGCGTGGTTGTTCAGCTTCATCGAGCCGCAGTTCGCCAGGTGGGGTTACATCGCCGCCACCATCATCGGTGTGTGGCCGCTGGCGAAGAAGGCTCTGGCAAGTATGCGGTTCGGGGATTACTTCAGCATCAATCTGCTGGTGAGCCTCGCGGCGATTGGTGCAGTGGCGATTGGACAGGCGGCAGAAGGTGCAGTCGTCGTGTTCTTCTTCGCGGTGGGCGAACTGCTAGAGGGCATCGCAGCGGGCCGGGCGCGGGCGGGGATTCAGTCGCTGGCGGCCCTGGCTCCCAAGACCGCTTTGCTGCTGGAAAACGGTGCAGTGCGCGAAGTCCCTGCCGACTCGCTGCAAGTCGGTCAGACCGTGCAGGTCAACCCCGGGGCGCGGGTTCCTGCTGACGGCACCATCCTGACCGGGCGCTCCAGTCTGGACGACAGCCCGGTGACGGGCGAAAGCGTGCCCGTCGGCAAGGGGGAAGGCGACAATGTCTACGCAGGCAGCATCAACACCGACAACGTGCTGACCATCCGCGTGGACAAGGATGCTGACGACAACACTATCGCCCGGATTATCCATATGGTGGAAGAAGCTGAGGGCAGCAAAGCCCCCACCGCCCGCTTTATTGACCGCTTTAGCCGCTATTACACGCCCGGCGTGGTGGCCGTATCGGCGTTGACGGCCCTTGTTCCACCCCTTTTACTGGGCCAGGAATGGTATCCCTGGCTGTACAAAGGCATTGCCCTGCTGCTCATCGGCTGCCCCTGTGCGCTGGTGCTCAGCGTGCCTGCCGCTATTACCAGTGGCATCAGTGCGGGCACCCGGCGCGGCCTGCTGATTAAGGGAGGCGCGGCGCTGGAAAGTATTGGCACAGTCAAGACCATTGCTTTTGACAAGACCGGAACGCTGACGGCTGGCAAGCCTAAAGTGACCAATGTGGTGGGTGACAGAGCTACTGTTCTGCGCCTGGCCGCTGCTGTCGAGTCGGGCAGCAGCCACCCCCTCGCCAAAGCCATCAACGACGCCGCCAAAGCCGAGAATATTGCTGTACCCGCTGCTTCGGAAGCCCGCGCCCTGCAAGGGAAAGGCGTGGAAGCACGGGTGGAAGGCCGCCTGCTCTCGGTCAGTTCGCCCAAGTACGCTGCCGAACACACGACGTTCAGTGCGGAAGCTCAGGACACCATCACTCGCTTTGAAAGCGACGGTAAAACGGCGGTAGTGCTGCACGACGCCGCGCAGGTCATCGGCATTGTCGCCATCCGCGACGAACCCCGCGAGGATGCCAAAGCGGCCCTGGCTCAGATTCGCAACCTGGGAATTCAGACGGTGATGCTCACCGGGGACAACCAGCGTACCGGGAAAGCCATTGCCAGCGGTCTGGGTCTGGACGTGCAGGCCGAACTGATGCCCGAAGACAAGCTGAAGCTGATTGACCAGTACAAAGCCAATGGCGGTGTAGCGATGGTGGGCGACGGCATCAACGACGCGCCCGCCCTGGCCCGCTCGGACGTGGGGATTGCGATGGGTGGCGGCACCGACGTGGCGCTGGAAACCGCCGACGCCGCCTTGCTGCGGGAAAAAGTGCAGGGGGTGGCCGAGCTGGTGGGCCTGTCCCGCGATACAATGGCGAACATCAAGCAGAACATCGCCTTCGCGCTGGGCCTGAAAGCCATTTTCCTGGTGACGACTCTGCTGGGCTACACCAACCTGTGGATGGCGATTCTGGCCGACACGGGCGCAACCGCCATCGTCACCGCCAACGCTCTGAGATTGCTGCGCTGGAAAGGAAGGAGTGCCTGATATGAACAGCGCTTCCCTCATGCTCCTGGCTTACATGCTGCTGTACTTCGCGGTGGCGTTCGTTTGGCGCAGCTTGCAACTGTGGCGTACCACGGGCGTGAACCCGATGGTGCTCCCCTTTGATGACTCGGCACACGGGTACGTGGGGCGGGCCATGAGGTTCGTGCTGCTCGGCGTGCTGGGCGTGGTGCTGCTGTTTACCTTCACGCCGCACCTGTTGGCCTGGCTGGGGCCAATCGTTCCCCTTATTCGCACTGAACTGCGTCTGCTGGGCTGGGGGCTGCTGCTGGCTTCACTGGTGTGGATCGCGGTGGCGCAGGGGGCAATGGGCGCGTCCTGGCGGATCGGCATTGACCGCAACAACAGAACCGAACTGATCCAGCGTGGCCCGTTTGCTCTGTCCCGCAATCCTATTTTTCTGGGCATGCGTGTGAACCTGCTGGGTCTGTTCCTGGTGCTGCCCAACGCCGCAACCCTGGCTGTATTCATTGCCGGGGAGGTCTTGATGCAGGTGCAGGTTCGGTTGGAAGAAGCGCACCTGGGAAGCCTGCACGGCGCACAGTACGACACTTACCGCCAGCAGGTGCGCCGCTGGCTTTAACGACTGGAGAACCAAATGAAGAATCTGGAAGTCACCCTCTACACTGTTCCTGACTGCGCCGACTGCGAGGCCATCAAACGTTTGCTGAAGCGCGAGAACGTGCCGTTCACCGAGAAGAACGTGCGCGGCGATCCTGAAGCCCTGGCGGAAATGCAACTCAGAGCGGACGGCGTGCGCATCGCCCCAGTCACCATGATCGGTCAGCAGGCGTTCTACGGGCGTTTCGATGAGCAGCGGCCACAGATTCTGGCGGCACTGGCTGAGGCTCAAAATCATGGCTGAAGGTCACAGTCACAGTGGGGGCCACAGTCACGGCAAGGACGCCAACGCCCGTCAACTCACGATTGCGCTGGCCCTCACTGGAACTTTTCTGGTGGTGGAAGTCGTGTACGGCATCCTGTCCGGCAGTCTGGCGCTGCTCTCGGACGCTGGACACATGCTGACCGACGTGGCCGCCCTGGCCCTGTCCCTCTTCGCCATCAGGATGGGTCAGCGGGCCGCAGATAAACGCCGCACGTTCGGGTATCGCCGCACCGAGATTCTGGCGGCGGCCCTGAACGCTGGGGCGCTGTTTGCTATCGGGTTTTACATCCTCTTTGAAGCGTACAAACGCCTGACCGAACCCGTGGCCGTGCAGACCACTTCCATGCTGATTGTGGCGACCCTGGGCCTCATCGTGAACATCATCAGCGCCCGCGTGCTGGTGGGCGGCAGCGAAGGCAGCCTGAACATCAAATCGGCGTATCTGGAAGTGATGGGCGACCTGCTTGGCTCGGTGGCGGTCATCATCGGGGCTATTCTGATTCGCTTGACGGGCCTTACCTGGATTGACCCGGTGCTGGGCGCACTGATCGGCCTGTGGGTGCTACCCCGCACCTGGATACTGCTCAAGGCCAGCGTGAATGTGCTGCTGGAAGGCGTGCCAGACGGTCTGGATTTGGATAGCCTCCGCGCCGAACTCGCGGCCCTGCCAGACGTGCAGGAAGTCCATGACCTGCACGTCTGGAGCGTCACCAGCGGGGAGAATAACCTGACCGTTCACCTCGTAAGTGCTGACCCTGGCCCAAACCTGACTGCTGAAGTAAGCGAAATTGCCGAGAAGTACGAGATTGAGCATGTCACCGTGCAGATGGAAGCACCCGGCTTTCACACGGGCAGCCATATGGAGCTTCACCCATGACCCAGAACGATACAACGCCTCCCGTCCCTCCAGAACCAGCCCACCAACCCCGCTCCTGGATAAAGTCCGCGACGCTGGCCCTGTTCGCCGTGTCAGCGGTGCTGGGTGGCACTCTGCTCTATACCAAAGTCAGGAATCCTTTGTCGCTGTACGGCACGGCCTATGCTGCTGGAACGCCCGCGCCCACGCTGGCCGGAACAGGTGAGGACGGTCAGCCACTGGCTCTGAGCGACCTGAAGGGCAAGACAGTGGCGGTATTTTTTGGCTTCCTGCATTGCCCGGATTTCTGCCCGACGACGCTGGCGGCGCTGGAACGGGTGCGGCAGGCTCTGCCGAAAGACAAACAGGCTGACTTCGTGCCGCTGCTGGTTTCCGTTGACCCCAAGCGCGACACGGTGGCAAGTATCAACGAGTACGTCAAATTCTTCAATCCGCAGGCCAAAGGGATGCGAATTCCTGAACCGCAACTGTCCGCAACAGCCAAAGCGTGGGGGGCAGGGTATCAGTACAGTGAGTCGAAAGGGCCGCGTGAATACGAGGTCAGTCACACGACTGGCACCTACCTGGTAGACAAGGCAGGCAAGCTGCGCCTGGTCTGGGATTACACCCAGGTGAATACCAATACCAGGCGGGTGGCGCAGGATGTGCTGGCGGTGATGGAATGAGCCTGCGTGCAACGCCTTACAATGCTCTGGTGACTGCACCGACCACCCAATCTGCCGATGTCTGCGAGGTGGCCTGTGTTCACCCGGAAGCTGTCGTGCTGGCAAAGTCAGCTCTGCCGGATGAACGCTGCGCCACTGAGGCCACCAATTTCCTGAAACTGCTGGGCGACACGACCCGGCTAAAAATCCTGAGCGCACTGCAGACCACCGAGCTGTGTGTCTGCGATCTCGCTTCTGTGGTGGGCATCAGCGAAAGTGCGGTCAGCCATCAGTTGCGCCTGCTGCGGACTGGGCGGCTGGTGGCCTTTCGTAAAGAGGGCCGGGTAGTGTATTACCGCCTGGCCGACGAACACGTCACCACGCTCATTCGCAGCGCCCTGGAACATGCGCGCGAGTGAGCGGCGCTCTGTTTTGTGGTTACTGGCGGCCATTGTCCTGACCGCAGGGCTGGCCTACGCCTGGTGGCAAACCATAGGTCACTGGCAAACCGCCCTGTACTGCATTGGTAGGAAGGGAACCGTCTGGAACGGTCTTTTTGCCGTGCCTGCTGGGATGAAACCCCAGTGTCCGCAGTCCCCGTCCTACCGCCAGGAAGTCAGAGATGGACAAACCCGCGTCGAGCAGTACCGTATACAGGGCTGGCAGCCACGGTCACTCATCGAACCACTGAAACAAGCCGGATTCGCCCAACTGGAGGACGAAATCGAAGGGCCGAACCACTACTCGGTGTTCATGGGCCGCAATGCCCCGGCTGAGCTGTTTTACACCGCTGTAGCGGACGGGCAGGACACGTTGATTACCCTGAGCGGCAAGTAAATCAGACAGTTCTGGGCCAGTAGGCAATCACAGCCGCGCCCAGCAGGGCAAGAAAAGCTCCGACCAGACTGGGAGTATCCGGCGTTCTGCCGTCCACCAGCCAGCCCCAGAGTAGCGACAGCACAATGAAAACACCGCCATACGCTGCGTACACCCGACCGAAATCCAGAATCTGCGGCTGCAAGGTCAGCAAAATGCCGTACAGCACCAGAATCAGTGCACCCAGCACGCCCAGCCAGATGCTTTTTCCCTCGCGTAGCCACAACCACACCAGATAACCGCCGCCGATTTCTGCGAGACCAGCCAGCAGGAACAGCAACACGGACTTCAGCATCAGTCTGACCATAGCAGCAAAAAAGGCACCCGTTCTGGATGCCTTCTTCGTTTCTGGCAATTATTTTACTTGCGGTGTTCAGGATGCGGGTCTTCACTGAGCATCTGCTGCTTCACTTCTTCATGCTTCAATTTCAGGTGGACATGCTGGTCAACATGGTCAACTGTGCTCAGGGGGAGCCAGTGATGCTGTCCATGAGCGTCCTTGGTAATCTTGATGTACTCGCCGTCGAGGTGGTCAACTTTACCGTGTTCGTTGCCGTCGGCGCAGAGGATGGGCATATCTGCCTTGATCTGGTCTCCCATGGTCATATGGTGCCTCCTGTGTCCTGAGCGTAACTGCGGCCATTGCCTATCCCGGTAGTGGCTGTAAAGACGTGATTTACTAACAGGATGCCGGAGTGTCCAGCCTGTCAAAGTGAACGTACTGTCAAAAATGGGAAGGCCAAAAATGGCACCCAGACCTACTTGTGTAAGGAATGTGGTCGTCGCTTCCACCCGGAAGCTCGCCCTGTAGCCCACAGTGAAGCGACCCGACAACAGATTCTCGATGCCGTCCACGAACGGATGAGTCTCAGAGGCGTGCAGCGCGTATTTGGGGTACACCGCAACACCGTGATTCGGTGGATAAAAAGAAGCTCAGTGAAGTGAGGCAGACCGTACCGGTCTGCCTCACGCCTCCAGAAGAAGTCATCGTTGAGTTGGATGAAATGTGGACCTTCGTTGCCAAGAAAAAACAGGCAAGGTGGCTCTGGATTGCTCTGGAGCGCAGCACCCGCAGGGTGCTGGCCTGGGTCCTGGGTGACAGGAGTGAGCAAACAGCGTTCAAGCTCTGGGAGCGCTTACCGTTGTCCCTTGAGCAGCGGCTGAAAGGGACGTTTTGCACCGATCTGTGGCGAGCCTATGATGAGCCACTCTTGGGAGTAAAGCGGCTGACCCGGAAGGGAGAAACGAATCACGTCGAACGATTTAACTGCACGCTGAGACAGCGGTTGGGTCGGCTCGTTCGTAAGTCGTTGTCTTTCTCAAAGACGGATGAAATGCTCGAAGCCAGCCTGACTCTGGCTTTGCATCGTTACAACTTGTCACGTTGATGCAGCCACTACCCAAAACCATTGCTCGCTCCGAATCCTCGCGGCAGAATGCCCTTTGGCTTTGAGCTGCAGCACATCATAAGACAACACGCGACTTTGATGGTGCATTACCGCTCTCAGCATGGAAAAAGAATACACCACCTTGAACTAGGCGTTAGACAGCCTTACTCTAAGTCAATGTACAAACGCCTCAGTGAACAAGTGCAGTCCCTCGTGAACCCACAGCGCAGCGATACCTTTATCAAGCGTTTCCGTGAAGCGGTACGGACGGGGCAAATCAAGGCCATCAACCTGCCCAGTGAACGTTTCACCATGCCCAAGCAGTACACCCGCCGTGGGAAGACCGGCACTTATCAGAAGGACACCAAAGAAATGCTCTTTGAAGTGACTCCTGAATTTGAAGCCTGGTTCGAAGAGCAGAACAAAGACCTGGCCGTCTCCCGCCAGGGTGGACAGGTCAAGGTCACAGAAGAAACCCTCGCCGCTGGACTGGTGGACTTCGGCGCGCTGGCCCGTGAAACCCAGGCCAAAATGCAGGCCAGTTACGAAAAAGGCCAGCTGCTGGGCAAGAGCCGGGGTGCCAAGAGCAAGCCGGGGGGTGCCAAGAGCAAGCCGGCGGCACGTTCCCGCACCCGCAAAGCGGGCGCATAACCCTCACGCGGGCGTGAGGCAAGCGGTATGACTTCTCCCTCCAATCCCCGGCGCGGCTTCCAGATCCTCACCCTGGGCCCGCTCCTCACGCTCGCCACCTTGACCGCGGCAACACTGACGCCTCTGGTCCCACCTCACGCCTTCTTGCTGTGGGTCGCGCTGAGCGGCATCCTGCTGCGGCGCTTCTGCTTGCCTGCAGTGAAGGACGCCGCTGCCGCCCGCAAGCTCCGCCGCCTGTCCATGGGCTACAGCGTCCTGGTCTGCGTGGTCGTTGCCGCGACTGGCGGCTTTCCCGGTGTGGTGCTCGCCGCCTGTGCACTGCCCGCGCTGCTGTGGGCCGAGCGCAGCGGAAAGCAGGTGCAGCCATGTACGACCTGACAGAACTTCCGCCAGACCTGTACCCGGAGCTGCAGGCCGCCTGGCCTGAGATCCTTGAGAGCGAATTCACACCGGCCCCTGACGCCCTCTTGCCGGAGCTTCCTGCCCTGCAGCGTGGCTTCCGGCGTGGCGACCGGCTGGTCTTCTACCGGGTTCCCGCACGGGGGGAAAGCAGCGGCCACTTCTCAGCCGGCATCCTGCGCGGTGGCTACGTCTTCGGCTGGAACGAGGAACACGGCAAAGTGATGCCCATCAGGCCACAGGAATGGGACTTGGAGCTGCCGCTTGCGGAGTTCGCACCGCGTCACTTCCCGGTCATCAGTGCTACCGCTTCAGGCCTGCAGGCCGGGTGGGAGCAGAGCGTGCTGCTGGACACCGAGTTCGCCCGGTACATGGACGCCCTGACGCTTCAGCACTGGTCGCCGGGCCGGATGTACCTGCATCACCGCTGGCCCTACCTGCTGGGTGCGGGCCTTGCAGCGCTGATGCTGCTGGTCTGTTTCCGGTATGGGATGGTGACCAAAGATGCTCCGGAGCGCACCCTGACCCTGCTGCTGCTGCTCCCGCTGGGCGCGCTACTGTACCTGCAGATTCGCAGTTACCGCCGCCACACGCCTGTGTTCCGCGCCCTGGCGGACGGCGTGCCTTACGATTTTTCCCGCTACAGTGACCTGAAGGGGTCTATCACGGCCTGGGAACGGGACGTCCTGAACAGACTGTGGCGCAGCCGCTGGCAACCGCACGCCCTGCGCCTGGACGGCACGTCCACGCTGGCCAGTGCTGAACAGGTCCAGCAGACGACACTGCAGGAAATGCTTGCGGACCTGGAGGGGTACGAGCCTGATGGTGCGGAAGAACGGGCGTTGCTCGAACGGCACCGCGCAAGGCTGCGGGAAGCGGTAGAGCGCCGCGAAAGCCCGGACGCACCGGGGCTGAAAGAGACCATCGCCTATCAGCAGGCGTACCTGCGCGAGATTGGGGACTGAACCAACCAGATTCGCAGGCACGCTAAGAGGTATGGAACCCCTGCGGCAGGAATTCACTCCTGAGGACGCCACCCTGATGTTTCTCGCGCTGGGCATCTATGACCAGGTGCACGGCACCAAAGCAGAGGATGAGCAGGGCAGGGTGCTGCGGCTGATGGACCTTCTCGGACGTGCCTGTACACTTCCCAGTCGCGCCAACCACTTCATGCTGGAAGACCTGCTGACCTTGCTGCGTGCCCTGGTCCTGACCACGGTTTCAATACACCACGGAGCAGTGGTCTTGAAAGAGGAGACTGGGCGTGACGTGTCGGCTGGCATGGCTTCTGATGCCAAGCAGCTCGCGGGGCGACTTGCCGGTCTGCTGGGCACGCCCCAGCTGGTTTCCCAGCTCACGCGGTGGGCCGAGCAGCTGCTTGCGGAAATCGTCACCCGAAAACATGCGTCCCACACAGCCTGAAATCCTCTTGCCCACAGAATGGACGAGAAGGGGCCTCGAAACGCTGCCGAGGGGTACAGGTGCCCCCAAATACCACTTGATCATCACTGAGGAGAACCTATGAACAATCCATCTCTATACGAAGAGGCTGCTTCGGTCATCGAAGACCTGAAAAGTGCGGTGCTGGGTGCCCTGGGCGGCCAGCCGGTCCGGATGTTGGACGAGCGGCTGGTGATCGCCCATCAGGTCGGGGCCAGGCTGAAAGCGGCGGCGGGCGAGGTCCCGGTGCTGACGCGGGAGGCTGTTTCTGGGGGTGAGTTCCAGTTGGTGCAGGATTCGGCGGGTGTGCAGGGCCAGTGGCGTGGGCACCCGGGTGATGCTTGGCAAACGGTTCCGGCACGCTTTTTGATTCCGGAGGCGGAGAGTTTCACCGTGCTGGCGCTGCCTTCGGACGTTGAGGGGCTGGCGGGGCTGCTGGGTGAGCTCAGCCCGCAGCTGGGGAGGCTGAGCGGGAGGATGCGGCGGCATTTGCAGGCGAGTGAGGAGGAAGAGGGCTGAACCAACCAGATTCGCACGCACACTGAGGGCATGAGTTACGAACGAGCCACACATGTCATTCCCGACCGTGACCAGCGCAAAGTACTGAGAGAACTGTTGCGGGTGCCGCACAAACTGCACGCGCCCGTAACGCCTGAACAGGTGCTGCGTCTTCCGCTGGTCCGTCAGCTTGCCGCTTACATTCCGCGTGAGCTGCTGCATCTGCATGTCGCCCAGGGCCCTGAGGGCGAACGGTCGGTGATCTACCTGACCTGTAACGAATCCCCGGCCTGAAGGCCGAGGCATTTCAGCCTTATTCGTTACCCGAGGACTCTTGCGAGTAAACGATGTTCAGGCCACCACACCTTCAGATGCCTCGCCAGTCGGAAGCTCTGTGTTTGCAAACAAAGAAAGCCGGGAAGGGAAACCCCGCGCCCCTGAATGCAAAGCGACAAACCTGAACATGCCCCTCTAGGCGAACTTTACATGGCGCTTATGCGCAACAAGGAAACCATGTCTAACCGAGTCTTCGTTCTTAACCCAGATAAAACCCCGCTGATGCCCTGCACGGCAAAGCGGGCGAGGAAGATGTTGGAAGCGGGTAAAGCCGCCATTTGGCGGCGCTATCCCTTCACCATCATCCTCAAGTCTGAAGCGGCCAAGCAGTCCCAGCCTCTTGCCCTCAAGCTAGACCCCGGCTCCAAGACCACGGGGATGGCCCTGGTCATGGAAGGGAAGACTGGGCGGCAAGTTGTATGGGGCGCAGAACTCCAGCACCGAGGCAGAGCAATTCGGGACGCCCTGACCAGTCGGCGGCAACTCCGCTCCAGTCGGCGGAGCCGTAAGCTTCGCCACCGACCCGCCCGATTTCTGAACCGCACGAAGCCTACTGGCTGGCTGCCCCCTTCCCTGATGCACCGGGTGCTGACGGTCATCTCTTGGGCGAAGAGGCTGGACCGCTTCACGATGCTGAATTCCTTCAGCATGGAGTTGGTCAGCTTTGATACCCAGAAGATGATGAATCCTGATATTCAGCGCCAGGACTACCAGCGCGGGACACTTTTTGGAACTGAGGTCAGGGCCTATCTGATGCACAAATGGGAAGGCAAATGTGCCTACTGCCAGAAGGAAGGCTCGTTGGAAGTAGAGCACCTAGTTCCCCGGAGTCGAGGCGGCTCCAACCGCATCTCCAACCTGATCATGTCCTGCCGCAAGTGCAACGAGGCCAAAGGCGCACAGCACCTGGAGGCATTCCTCAAACGTAAACCCGCCCAACTTCGCCGCATTCAGGCTCAGCAGCAAGCGAGCCTTGCCGATACTGCTGCTGTCAACGCCACCAAGTACCGCCTGTTGGATGAGTTGAAGTCCTTTGGCTACCCCGTAGAGACGGGTTCAGGAGCGCAGACGAGCTTCAACCGCCAGCAGCAGGGCTACGACAAGGCGCACTGGATTGATGCCGCCTGCGTCGGGGCCTCCGGCGAGAAGGTGCAGGTGAAGCCCCTGGAACCGCTGAATATCACCTGCATGGGAAGAGGAAGCAGACAGATGTGTGGCACCAATAAATACGGTTTTCCTATCCGGCACCGTACTCGTCAGAAAGTCTTCTTTGGTTTTCAGACCGGAGACATCGTTCGGGGCGTCGTTACGACCGGGAAGAAGGCGGGAGTGTACACCGGGCGGGTTTCGGTGCGGGCGACTGGCAGCTTCAAGCTCCCGCAGGTGGACGGCGTCCACCACCGCTTCTTCTCAATCCTGCATAAAGCAGATGGCTATGGCTACAACTTTTGAGCGCACCCTGACGGGCGCGGCCCCATTCCTCCCCGGTTTGAAAACCGGGGCATCCTGGAGCTGGCTGTGAAGGTCAGTTTATCGGCGGGACGCTGCCGGCCTCAGCGGGTCAGCCTACGGAGTGGAGGTGGGCCGAGCTGAATGATCTGGTGGATGTCTTGTGGGAGGCCGTGGGCGCCGCACCCGAACCTTTCTTGCTGGAGCCGGTGCGGGAGGTCATCGAGACCAAGGAGTATACGGGTCTGTGCGGGGGCCAGTTAAGCCTGCAGCACATTCTTGGCCCGCATGTGCGCATTGTCCATGTACGTGAGGTCTGGCCTCTGAGGGAGTGGTCATCGCTCCTGAGCGAGTGGGATGTCGTCTGCACGGTTGACCATCTGATGCCGGGATGGACGCGACCTCCCGTGGACCTCAGTGACCTGAAGGTCACACCGCATTACCTCTGCTGGCGCGGGGGGCATCAGCAGTACAACTGGGACCCTGAGGAGGAGGCCTGGGTCACGCGCCGGCGCACAGAGGCGGAGGAACCAGAGCGGGGGTGGGAACAAATGCAATCTTTAGAACAATCTGAGGTTTTTCAGGAAGTTGATTGGACTGGCTTGGACGATCTGGACGAGTATATTCCCTAAGAATTGTTAGGGAATATAAATTTCTTAGAGACAACAAAAGCCCCGCCAAAGCGGGGCAGCGGAGTTGTCAGGTCATGGCAGGGCGTAACAGACCGTCTCTCTGGAGTTGCGGAAGCACTCGATGGCCATGTGACCATCCAGGGCATCCCGCTGATATTCGTAGGGGATGGGCTGGAAATCGTCTTTGTGGAGCATCACGCGGCTGGCAACCAGATTATTCAGGATCAGATTGTCGTTCACGGTAGATGGGCGCACCACATGCTTGACCTTGCCCCAAGTAATGACGTAGTTGGCACCGGAGTCCGTCTTGATCTGGCAAGGAATCCGCTTGGAAGCCGCCGAGGGATTCTGATTTGCCTTCAGAGCATAGCAGTACCCACTTTGCGTCTGCGCCAGAGCAGCGGGGAGGAGGGCCAGAGTCAAAGCGGCGAAGAGGTTACGCATACATAGAGTTTACTTTGACGCTTCCCCTAACCGCATCGAAAAAGAGCGGAGCAGGAGCGAGACTTTCACACAGGCTCAAATACATCCAGGGGGACATCGGCCACGTCCATGACGGCGGCCACCAGCTCCACGACTCCTACCGGGCGATGGCCATAGCAAACGGCGTTAGTCCGGACGACCCCGTCTTGGCAGACTGCCGGTAACGCATACGACCCCTTTGGGGGATTTGAAAATGGGATCTCGGTTTCACCGTCTCAGACGGTATTCTCAATATACGACCCCTTTGGGGGACTCGCAGAACGTCGTGCGACCCCTTTGCCGGGTCCATCTACGACCCCTTTGGGGGAAAGAGGCATTTCTACCGTCAGGGACGCTTAATACGCTTGTTCTGTTCATGTAGGGCAGAGATACGACCCCTTTGGAGATTTTGGGGAGAAACCATACGACCCCTTTGGGGGGAAATGGGGGAAATGTACGACCCCTTTGGGGGATTTGGCGGAGATTATCCCGTGTGGCACGCAGCGTCTGGCACAGCTTGTTGTTGTTTTCTTTTATTCTTATAAGGAGAACAACCACAAAGGACACCCATGAAACGCGGACACCTCAGCACCGTTACCGATGAACGATTTATTGCCCAACTCGGCATCATCAGCATTCAGAACCGGATCGACAGCAACAATCCACTCAACCGCCACTGGATCAGTCAGTTCACGGTGCAGGGTGTCAGTTACCAGGTCGAAGGGTTCGCCGCCGACTTCGGACGGCCACGCGGGATCGATACGGACGTTCAGCTGGCCATTGAAACACTGTTCCTGCTGCAGGGATGCCCTGAACACAACACTGTTCATACGACCGCGCACGAAGTGCTGGTCATGTGCAACATGGCCAACAAGGGGACCAATTATCCACGTCTCCGGGAAAGCCTGATGCGGCTGTGGCGTGTCGGCTTTCTGGTCTCGAAAGCCCAATACACCGAAGGCAGTCCCTGGGCCACCTATATCAACGAGACTCTGAACCTGTTCCAGCGAGTCCGCTTCACGACGAGCGGAAGCCGTGAAGGTGGACCAGATCTCAGCTCAATGGTGAAGGACGGCAAGCTGTTGGTACAGCTTTCTGAGCCGCTGGCCGACAGCATCCGTGCTGGATACACCCACGCACTGGACCGCCGGTTGCTGGCACAGATCGAGCAGCCCGCAGGGCGCGGCACCTACCGCATTCTGCAGGCCCACCGCCCTGCACAGGGGCCACTGGAAGTCCGGCTGTCGGACTGGGCCGCCGCGTGCGGCATCTTCAGCGACCAGCCGGACAAAATTCGCCGCACCCTCCAGTCCGCGCACGACGAACTGGTCAGCAATGCCTACCTCGATGGTGTCGAATACACCGGACGCGGTGCGCAGCAGAGCGTGACCTATCATTTCCGGGCCACACACGCTGGAGACCCGGCACTGGTACAGCTCCTGATGCAGCAGACCGAGAGCGGAAACCTTGGCGGCTCAATACCCCAGTCACATTGAGCAGGTGGTCCGGTACGTCCAGCAGCGCCGCAGCCAGGGGAAGGTCAAGTCTCCAGGCGGCCTCACCACGGATATACTGCTCCATCCAGAGAAATACGATCTTTCCGGGCCTGCAGCCCCTGAACAGGCACTGGGCAGTGGAGCAAATGCCCGGCGAGAAGAGGCGCTTAAGCAAGCTGCCGAAGCTGCCGAAAAAGCACACGCCGAACAGCAGGCGACTTTGCTCCGTCTGCCGCCGCAGGCACAGTGGGCAGGCTGCCAGGCCACGCTGAAAGTGCTCACGGCACGGCTGCTGAGCGCCGAACAGTGGAGCATCCTGGAACAGCGCTGCATCAGTGGACAGATAGAAGCGGCACCACTGACCCGCGAACTCAGTGCCCTGGTAGGTTCACAGGAGCGCAAAGCTCATATCCTCAGTGTGCTTCAGCAGGCCTAGAGGGCAGCGAATCATCAAACCAGCCCACAAGCCTCGGTAATGTCCCAGGTCTAAACAGCTCCGGCACAGTCCAGGTGTGCAGTACGCCGTAGCGGGCGTAGTAGAACCCCACCCGCCGTACAGGCACCTCTGCATGGTCAATCCCGCCCAGGCGCTCCAGCACCAGATACCCCACCAGCTGGCGCAGATGCTGAAGTTCTACCGACGGCTTTCTGGTGGCTTTGACCTCAATCAGAGTGTCGTCGATGAGCAAGTCTGCGTCTGCACCGCCTACACGCCCAGCGGCCGCAAACAGCGGCCCAGCGATCAGGTGCCTCTCAGGACGGAACCGCTCCAGCGGCACCGCCTGAATCAGTCCCAGCACATCCCGCTGTACCACTTCGGACGCCGGGCCGGCCAGTTCCTGAAAGCGGCCCGTGCGCGCCACCACATCGTAAGAGGCCAGCACCGTGGCCGCCCGCGCCTGCTCGGGGCCGAAGTCGCTCAGGCCGGTGATCTGTTCGAGCATGGCGCAGGCCTCCCCCACTTCGGCCAGCACCCGCTCGCGGTCCATCTGGAATACAGCGTACCGGGCCGGCACTGTAAGGGGTGTCCATACTGCCTGGGCATACGTTCCGGCCAGCAGATAGCGCAGGGCGTAGTCGAAACTGGTGCCGATCAGACCGGCCATGCCCGCTGAATACCCGTCTGGTAGAGGTTGGACCATTTCGCCAAATACCGGCCTGGAACGCTGAGGATTGAGCGCGTAGTCGATGGCTTGCCGGGCCACAGGGTTGAGGGCCAGGTAGGAAGTCAGACTGCCCGCTCTTCCCTGTGCTTCTTTGGCAAGTGGCTCCGCGAGGACGTCCCCTGCAGGTTTATGGCGACGGCCCTGGCTGGCAGACCGCTCCCAGCCCACAGGAGCAGACGGCACCTGCACACGGTAACGGCTGAACAGGCGTTGCAGCTCAGCACGGTTCACCCTGTGCAACGCGTCCATTTCCTTAGCAAATCCTCGCATCATGGCTTCGCTAGAGGGGGTGACTGCGACGTCCGACCATTCCCCTGATGGCACCGAATAAGTCAGTTCACCGCCACCAGGAAAGCGCAGCCTGAAGCAGCCGAGTAGCTCCAGCGGAAGCTGAGCGCGGTCTGGAAGTGGGCGGGCACTGAGGGTCCCCCCGACCTGTGCAGCCAGCGCCTGCCACTCGTGCTCCGGGACTGCTGCCCAGTCCTTCCAGGCCGAGGTGATCTGATGGACCTGGACATAGTGTGGGGCCTTTCCAGAAGAGACCTCATCCAGGTCGGGGAACTCCAGTCGGCCACTGTCCAGAAGAATCCGGTCACCACCAGGCAGGGTCAGTAAACGCCGCATGGCTTCAGTGTGCCGGAAAGGCACATGATCTTTGCCGCAAAGTTGAGCACAACTGGCGACATCTGTTGTTATCGTCAGATCATGAAACAATGGATTCTGTTCACCGTGATGACGGCTGGAATAGCCAGCGCGGCCCCCAATGCGGATACCCTTGCCATTTGTTACACGTTCTCTGGGGACAGGGTGCTGCAGACTGGTCCTTGCATCGTTTCGAGCGGCTATGGGGCGGGTGGGACGTATCAGACCATCCGTTTTCAGAACAGGGAATATGTCACCGAATCAGCCACCGAACTGATGTCCAGCGGAGACACCCGGACCGCCCAGACGACGCTCAACGGCAGTAAAGGCATCGAATACGTCCGGGACGCCCGCTGGCACACCATCATCAAAGGAGCACTCTACCCTGACGGTGAGTATCTCTACTGCACCAAAACCCCGAACGGCAAGACGGATATCTGCGTGAAGTACCAGTGACCCGCCCTCCCAGACCCCGTCACAGCGGCCTCTCCAGGTCACTTAAGTCAGGGAGGCGAGCGTCACCGAAAATCTGGCTCCCGTGCGGCAGCGTCTGTCAATCCCCTCGACCCGCAACCGCCACATAGCCAGGACATCGGCCAGAGGTACACTGCTCCTAGAGGAGAAGAGTTGATGGCCAAGAAGTTGGGAAGACAATCTGCCGAAACTGACCCTTCCGCAAACACGGACAACTCTGTCATGGACCGTTGCCAGCGCCGATTTATCGAGGTAGAGGACACCGCCGGCGGTGTCCTCATCATCAACAGCAAAACAGGTAAGGCTTACCGAGACACCTATGAGGAGTTCTTGCGAAGGCAGCGGCAGAAAGGTCGCGGGCAAGGCTGAATCCGGAATCGCGCAATTGGGCGGACGACGAGACCACTTGACCTAAGTTAGTAGTTGATCAGCAGTCCTAGGGCGCGCTCGCCGTCGCCTTCTTCGATGGCTTCTACTGGGGTGCGTCCCCCCAGTTCGGGGAACCGTTTGCTCAGGAAATAATCGGCACCTGCTCGGCCGCCCAGGCTCAGTGCCACAGCCTCAATGTTTTCCAGCGAGTAGTCTTCCGTCTCCAGAATTTTGGCCAGGTCGATGCGTTGATCCGAGCCCATGGGAACATGCTCAGTCATGGCTCCTCCTGGCTTCAGTTTAGCGTTGGTGTCACCGCCTGGGCGCTCTGCTGCCCCTATCTTCTGCCATTCAGCAGGCAGTGCAGTAGACCTACCTGCCGGCAAATTTATCCCTCGCCCGGATAAAGCGCCGGGCAGTGGATGGGCATGGTTTATAACTCCAATGTCCGCATCAGCCGTTCCAGCTACGCTCTGCTTAGAGGCCTCGTCGACTGCTATGGCCACCAAGTCTCTTCGGATCTGCTCACCCGCTGTGGGCACTCTGACAAGGTCTACCGCATCGACGCTCCCGTGACGGCCAGCACCCGCTCAAGCCTTACGGTCGGCGGCGTTACCATCCAGTGTGATATCAGCCGCCTGACACCTCCCGAACAGCAGGCCTTGCCTGGCAAGCCTGCGCTGTCCTTTCCGAAAACCGACGGAGAATTCGCCGCGCTCGCCTACTGCAAGGGTCAGAAATTTGCTGATATGCTGCGCAGCACTTTACAGGAATTGCGCACTGATACCGCCTGTTGGCCACTTCCCATAGACATCAAGTTTCAATCCGACCACATTTACATTTACTCCGCACAGAGGAAGATTGGCAACGCTACTGACTGGTTCCTGGCCCTGGATTTCGGTGTACAGCTGAGGGATCAACCTGAACCTCTGCTGACCGGCACCCTGGGCATCGATACTGGCTTTACGACTCCGTTTGTTGTTGCCCCAACCAGTTGTGTGGCCGACGTCAGGACGTTCGCAGTTCCAGAGCCTCTGGCGCAGTGGGTACAGCAAGCGGATCTTAGAGACACGGACCAGTGGGACCTGGCCCGTCAGGCTTTCTATTACGCCTCTTTGCCGGCCTTTCGCTTCTGCGCTCAGGCTGCAACGGTCCGTATAGAGGACCTGTCCTTTGGGCGGCACATGTCCCAGGAATACGTCAGGCGTGCGCGTCTATGTGGGCTGACCGACGGCATCATGGCTGCCCTGCCGGTGTACCTCGCCCTGCAAGGAACTGAAGTGGTCAGGGTTCCACCCGTAGGGACTTCAACGACCTGCCATATCTGCCGTCAGCCCGGGCAGCGACGGGGAGACCGCTTCACTTGCCGTGAGCATGGAGAGTTCAATGCCCATGCCAACGCGGCCATGCTGATCCGGGACGGTGGGGTGCTGAGAGAATGGGGGCAGTGGCCGGCCAACGGAACGCAGGCAACGGGCCGATCATAACTTCTCGCCCAGGCAGAAAGTTTCCTCAAATTCTCTTTGACGCGGCAAAAAGTAATGCCCTTACTTACCTTCTCCCCTACGATGAACGTCATGTCATCTCCTGTTCCCGGTCAGCCCCTCTCCTACGGCTACGATTTGCTCGGCGGTCTGCGCAAGGATCTCAAAACGTTACAGGGGTTTGGCACCGTCATTCAGGAACTTCTCCAGAACGCTGAAGATGCCTGTGACCTTGCAGGCAATCCAGCCTCGCAGTTCTGGCTTGATTTCCGTGACGATGGCCTGTGGGTAGGGAATGACGGTGTATTCACTGACAGCAACTTTGAAGCTATTGCCAGGATCGGGGCAGGTTCAAAGCGGTACGACGAAAAAACGATCGGCTCGTTCGGTGTCGGATTCGTCAGTGTCTATCAGATCACCGATCAGCCTGAGATCTACTCGGGGCGCCAGCAGCTTGTATTGTCCCCATTGGATGGGAAAGCTTATCCAGCGACTGATGTGGATCATCCCTGGCCCTCTACTTTCCGTCTGCCCTGGGCAGATTCATTTTCAGAAGTGCGCCAAAGACTCGAGGCGCAGCCAGTTGATAGAAAGAATATTGAAAATTACATCGAAGATGCTCGGCGTGCGTTCGCTGAGTGTGCCGTCTTTCTGCGACATCTCAAAACGCTGAGACTTCTGCAGAATGGACAACCAAAGTTCACTTTAAAGATAGCGAGGCCAGACTCCAGGACCACTCGCCTGGAGGGAAGTGACGGTCAGGTCATCACTTTCCGCCGGCTGGATATTGCGCTGTCTGATGAGCTACTCGCAGAGGCTCAACAAAGAGGGCGCAAGAAGGACTTGACCCTGGCTTACCCTGTTAAATTCACCTCCAAATTTACCGGGCGCCTCTATGCTTACCTTCCCACCCGCGAGGAATCTCACTTACCCGTACACGTTAACGCTGACTTCTACCCCAATACCGACCGCAAGAGTCTGCTTTGGGACGAGGCGGATAAACGGAGCTGGAATGAGCGGTTGCTTCAGGCAGCAGCAGCAGCCATGCCTGAGGTGCTCACCGACCTTCAAGACATCAGTGGAACTGAGGCGGTCTATGACTTTGCGCACCAGGTGTATAGGGATAACGAGCAACTGTCATCGAACCACGTGCTGAAAGCTTTCACTGGCGCCGCTTGGGACACCTGTTTCGATGCGTTCCAGGAACTGGAGCTCTTCGAGGGGCGAGACGGAAGCTATGTGGATCACGGCAGCTTTCTGATCATCAGGTACCCTCACAGTGAGCTCCTGCCAGAGCTATTGGAACGGCAGCTCCGCTGGATTCTGCCCCCAGAGAAACACCAGAAGTATGGACCGCTCTTCGAAGTGCTTGAGGCAGACGAGTTACATACAGCCAACTTTTTTGGAGCACTGGACCGGTTGTTCAGTAACTTTCCCATCTGGCTACTAGAGCATGCACTCCCGGCGCTAGACGTTCTGAAGGTATTTTTTGATTACCTAAAAGAGCTAGATGAGCATGAACATGACAAGCTGAGTGAGCAGCTCGACTCATTGGACAGCCTTTTCGTGGCCCTCAATGTCAATCGGCGTCCTTCCCGCATTCAAGATCTTTGGGTTTGTCCTCCTCTACACCTGAAGACCGTGCAGCCATGGCTCTCGGACAATGACAGGGTGGCTGACGAATGGCTCAAAGCGGCACCCAGCCAGCTATGGCAGCGAGTCCCTAGATACCTTCCCGAGGATTTTTGTGACGCCTTACGCGAAGAGACACCAGAATCCATACAAGCCTACGTTCAAAGTGGTTGGGAATTGCAAGGAGCTTACCGCTTTTTGCAGAGCGGTCAGAACTTGGGCAGTCAGCGACTACGTTCGTTGCCAATTTACAAGACGCAGGCCGGATCATTGAGCGATGGAACGCAGCTCCGCTTGTCAGAAGGATTTACCGATCCCTTTGGGGTCTGTGAGGCCCTTGCCGCAGACAGCTTACAGGGATTCCCCAGTCTACTTGAACGGCTGCACCTTGAACCGCTCAATGCTGCAACGTATTACGGTGAGTTGCTGCCTCAATTCTTCGGGGAGCGTCCTGACCTGCGGCGAGACATTATCGAGCATCTCGCAAAGAAGTATCAGTCGGTCAACCTGGATCCCTGGAGGCAGCTAGAGTGCGTGGAATGCCAGGATGGGCAATGGAGAATTCCTGGCGACTGCTATTTCCCGAATCAACTCATGCAGTCCCTGTTTGGCAATCACTACCCAGCTTTCCGTGAGGAGGCTTATTCCGGTTCCGGGATTGACGGTCTGTTCTTACGACTGGGTGTCCGTAACCAAGTTGATGAGGGGGATATCGTTGAGCAGCTTGACAGTAGGAAATTTGAGCCCCTCACGGATGAAACGGTTCAACTCCGTCAGACCATCTTCGAATACGCACTAGCGCAGGCATCTGTGACCCTATCCCAGAAGCTCTCAGGAGTCAGCTGGCTGCCGAACGAGCGGAGAACAGGTTGGTATCAGCCCACTCAACTTTACCGGGACAGTGCCAAGGAGTTGATAGGAAAACCGGCAAATGCGGAATTCTGTGGTTTCCCACTGCCAAAGGAAAAGCGCAACGAGAACCTGGCTGCTCTCCGCTTTGCCATCCCAAAGGTGCCCCAGCTCATTGAACACATCAGAGTGCTGAATAAAGAAGGTAAAGGGCCTTCAGGGCGGATGCTGGACTGGCTGAATAAAAAAGTTGCCAATTTGACCGATGAAGATGTAGCTGTGCTAAGGCGCCTCCAACTGTTCCCTTATAAGGACAAAGATCAAGAACAGAAATTTGACGTTCCCGACAAGTTCTTCACCAAAGACCCAGGGCTTGGTCGGTGGCGACATAGCCTACGTCATGGCTTTTACCCTCCTCTAGTCAAGCGGCTCAACATACCTGAGTCCCCTGATCTGAGCACCTATCAGGACATCCTACTGAGCATTGCCAGCGAGCGAGAACAAAGAGGGTCGCTGAGCAAGGAGGACTTTGACGTGGCTTCCACCTGCTTTCATAAACTGTCGCAGTCTTACTCCTCGCTTGACTCTTCCCAGCAAGAGCGATTATGTCAAGCATTACAGCGGAAACGTATTGTTCCAGTCACCAGGGAGAATGGCCGAGGAGACCTCAACTACCCAATGAACACTCTATATCCGGATATGCCAGACACATGGTTTGAGCGTTTCAAATTTGATAAGCAGCACCCTAATTATGTCCGTGGAGGGCATGCGAATGTGCTTTTCCTTAAGGCTCTGGGCGTTTCGCTCCTCAGCGAAAACCACACTATAGAGTATGTTTCAGCTACTAATAGCACTTTCCGTCCAATCCGCGCACTTGATCACCGATTAGACAGTTATATTCCTGCTCTGCTGCGGTTTCTGTTCAAGGAATTCCACGAGGATTCACTACCCGAGTTCCAAACACTCCTCAAAAGCTTACACTTCTTCCAGAGCGAAAAAATCAGCGCGAAGGTTACTGCTAAAAGCTCCTATTACTACGTCTCTTCCCAGTGTGATTTAGACGCGGCATTTGATGCCCAGACCAATCGCCTTATTGTCGCAGATGCGAAACCTCGGTTAGGCGCAGAAGCTCTGGCTGAGGCTCTAGGACTGCCTACTGGCGCCGTAAGAGCCACTCTATTCACTCTCTGGAACAGTACGACATTAAGGGAGGTCGACGAAATTTTGAATGCTGGCGCCTATCCTGATCTTCCTGAAGCGTTCCAGCCGGTCCATGTAGCTGGAGCAGTCGCTATAGCTACGGATGAAGAATGGGATGATGAGGACTGGAATAGAGCTGTCGACCGCATAAACATGGGAAGTGAGACTAGGGGTCAAGTTGTGGGGCAGCCTCTAACTCAGCAGCCTAATCTGCAGAGGAAGGCTGAACGGCAATCAAGCTCTGTACCGAAGTCGTCTGCGGAGCGGAAAAATAAATCTGTCTCTAGCGCGGACCCACACCGGTCCGCACCGCCGCCAAAGAAATCTACTATAGAAACGCACTTTGGCCCCAGCCCTTTCGCTGGTCCCTCCCCTTCCACTGAGCGGGACGGTCACCGTCCCCAGTCACCACAAGGTACAGTGCAGCCGAAGCAGGGGAACCAGAACCAGGCCGGCCAGAGACGTGGTCAAAAGCAGTTCAAAAACTACGTCTATACCTACAACGAGTCGGACAGAGAGATTACGCAAGAGGCCCACTCGCAGAAGGTTGACCGACGAGGGATGGAGTACGCCATGGAGTATGAGCGACGGCACAACCGGACACCAGAAGACTGTTCTGCCGATACTGGGGCTGGCTACGATATTTTTTCTACTGAGCTGAGCGGTGAGGTGCGGTATATCGAACTTAAAACGGTTTCAGGGCCCTGGGGTGACCTGGGCGTGACCTTGAGCCGCAATCAACTGGCCGCGGCCCGGAAATATGGCGAGCGGTACTGGCTCTATGTCATAGAGGATTTGGACGGTCAGCCTAAGCTGCACGCCATCCAGCACCCTGAAGGACAAGTCACCTATTACGTCTTTGATGGCAGCTGGCACGGGAACGCCAGCTACTCAGAGGAACTCACTCTATGAGGGGCTAAGCGAGGGACTCCGCCCCGCGTTCCATGGCAAGGGGTAATAACGATAGCTCATACGCCTAAAAACGTGTCAAAAATGGCACTCCCCAGAGCGTCAGCATCAGCGCATGAACTCAGCCGGTCGGCTGAACTCATGGCAAAATGTACTGATATGGCCGTTAAAAAATCTGACCTGTACTCCTCGCTCTGGGCATCATGCAATGAGCTCCGTGGAGGGATGGACGCGTCGCAGTACAAGGACTATGTCCTGTTTATGCTCTTTATCAAATATGTCAGCGATAAATACGCTGACAGCGATGATTTCGCGCCACCGGTCGTCATTCCTGCAGGGGCCGCCTTCAAGGATATGGTGGCCCTGAAAGGCAATAAAGAAATCGGCGACAAGATCAACAAGCAAATTATTGCCCCACTGGTTGAGGCCAACAGCCGCCTTGCTCAGAGCGACTTTCCCAACTTCAACGACCCCAACAAGTTGGGTGATGGGGATGAGATGGTCGGACGCCTCACGAATCTTATTGCCATCTTTCAAAAGCCTGAGTTGGATTTTTCCAAAAACAGTGCTGAGAACGACGACCTGCTGGGTGACGCTTACGAGTACTTGATGCGGCACTTCGCTACTGAGAGCGGCAAGAGCAAAGGCCAATTCTACACGCCAAGCGAGGTCAGCCGCGTGATTGCTCAGGTCATTGGCATTTCACCTGAAACGTCTGTCGGAAGTACGAGCGTTTACGACCCGACTTGCGGCTCCGGCTCGCTGCTGCTCAAGGTTGCGGCGCAGGCGGGCAAGCAAATCACCTTGGAAGGCCAGGAGAAGGACGTAAGCACGGCGGGTTTGGCGCGCATGAATATGATTTTGCACGGTTTCCCTACAGCCAATATCCTTGGTGGCAGTAGCACGTTGGCGAATCCCAAATTCAAGGATGGTGAGCAGCTCCGCACCTACGACTATGTTGTGGCCAACCCACCCTTCTCGGACAAAGCTTGGAGTACAGGCATCACGCCCAGCACTGACCCATATCAACGCTTTAATTGGGGGGAGCCACCAGCCAAACAGGGCGACTACGCCTACCTGTTGCACGTCATCCGCAGCATGAAAAGTGCGGGTAAGGGTGCCATTATCCTGCCGCACGGGGTGTTGTTCCGGGGCAACGCTGAAGCGACTATCCGCCGCAAACTGGTGGAGTCAGGCATCTTAAAGGGCATCATCGGTTTGCCTGCCAACCTGTTCTACGGTACGGGCATTCCTGCCGCCATCCTGGTGCTGGATAAGGAAAATGCTGAAGGTCGGCAGGGGATCATGATGATTGATGCCAGCAAAGGCTTCGCCAAGGATGGTCCCAAGAACCGCCTGCGCGAGCAGGACGTTCACCGCATAGTCGATACCTTCCGCAAGGGCGAGGACGTAGCCGGCTACGCCCGCATGGTTTCCCTCAGCGAAATTGCTGACCCACGCAACGATTACAACCTCAACCTGCCCCGCTACATTGATAGCGGTGGTAACGAGGACATTCAGGATTTGCAGGGTCACCTTCAGGGCGGCATCCCAGAGCGTGACCTGGATGCTCTGAGCACCTACTGGGAGGTGATGCCTGGCCTCCGAAGCGTCCTGTTTGCCCCTCTGCGTGATGGCTACAGCACCCTGACGCCCGAACTAGCCGACCTCAAGCCGCAGATTTTAGGACATACCGAATTCAACGCGTTTCAGGACACGGTCAACGCACTGTTCGCCGAGTGGAAGGCCCGCAACCGTCCTAAGATGGAAATGTTCAACTCGGGGGACTCTCCCAAGCACCTTATCGAGGATCTTGCGGAAGACCTGCTTGGTACTTTCCGTGCCGCGCCACTGGTTGACCCTTACGCCATATACCAGTCGCTGATGAACTACTGGCAGGCCACCATGCAAGACGATGCCGACCTGATTACGGCTGATGGATGGGTGACGAAGGCCGTGCGGATTCAGGTCAAGGACAAGAAGGGCAAGTTCAAAGACAAAGGGTGGATGTGTGACCTACTACCTAAGCCATACATTGTGGCCCGTTACTTTGCTGAGGAGCAAGCTGCCTTGGATGCTAAGAGTGCCGAGCTGGACGCTGTCCGCAGCGAGCAGGACGAACTGACTGAAGAACACAGTGCCGAGGAAGGTCTGTTTGCCGAACTGGACAAGATAAGCGTTAAAGACGTGAAGGGCTTACGCCCCAGTTATAGCGGCCCCGACAACGCCACCGAGCTGGCAACTATTGACCGTTGGCTGGAACTGGACAACCGAATTACTTCGCTGAAGAAAAAAGTCAATGAACTGGACGCACAACTGGACGCTGCCGCTTACGCTCAGTATGACAAGCTTTCCGAGGCCGAGGTGAAAAGCCTTGTTGTAGACGACAAATGGCTGACTGAACTGCAGCGGCAACTGCACGCCGAGCAAGACCGCGTGTCGCACCGCCTGACTGCTCGTGTGCGCGACTTGGCCGAACGCTACGCCGAGCCACTGCCCCAGCTGGAGCAGGAGGTCAGCGACCTGAAAGCCAAAGTCAGCGCCCACCTTGCACGCATGGGCTACCACGCCGAGGCCCAAGCATGAGCAATATACCAGAAGGCTACAAGCAGACCGAGGTGGGGATCCTTCCTGAAGATTGGGAAGTAAAGAAGCTGGAGGAAGTCGGAGAAGCTCTAATAGGTCTAACTTATTCACCTAGTGATGTAGCAAGTGAAGGCATCCTAGTTTTAAGGTCTTCAAACATACAAAACGGAATGCTCTCCTTTGGGGACAACGTTTATGTAAAATCTGAGGTTCCGGATAGGATTATGGTCAGGACTGGTGACATTCTGATATGCGTCAGGAACGGCAGTAGAGATTTAATCGGTAAGTCTACGGTTCTAGACAATCGAGCAAATGGCATGACTTTTGGCGCATTTATGAGTGTATTTAGGAGTACTTACACCAAATACTTAGCACATTTCTTTAAGTCACATATCTTCCTTTCTCAGGTTGAACAGCATCTAGGCGCAACTATTAATCAAATTACGAACGCCAGTATTTACTCTTTTATCGCTCCTCTCCCCCCTCTCCCCGAACAGCACGCCATTGCTGAGGCGCTGGCTGATGCCGATGCACTGATTGCCGCGCAGGAGCGGCTAATTGCCAAGAAGCAGGCCATCAAGCAGGGGGCCATGCAGGAACTGCTGACGGGACGTAGGCGGCTGGAGGGGTTCGAAGGGGTGTGGGATATAAGGCCCATCGGTGAGCTGCTAAAAATCCGTCACGGTAAGAATCAGCGCGAAGTCGAAGTTTCTGACGGCACAATTCCCATCTTGGCAACTGGTGGACAGATTGGTGTGGCCGCAACACCTCTCTACAGCAAGCCTTCCGTATTAATTGGTCGTAAGGGTACCATCAATAAACCTCAGTACATAGAGAAGCCGTTCTGGACCGTCGATACTCTCTTCTATTCTGAAATTTTGGGGGATAACAGCGCGAAGTTTCTGTATTACGTCTTTACAAACATTGATTGGATGCAATTCAATGAGGCATCAGGAGTTCCAAGCCTGAACGCTCGCACGATTGAGGCGGTGGAAATTGCGTGTCCACTTCCTGCAGAGCAGCACGCCATCGCCGTCATTCTCTCAGACATGGATGCCGAGATAGAAGCGTTAGAGCAGCGGCTGAGTAAAATGCGGGCGCTCAAGCAAGGCATGATGCAGGAACTCCTGACGGGAAGGACAAGGCTGATATGAGCGACATCACACCCATCTACAAGACCATCAGCGAACTCCTAAGCAACCAGACCTTTTCGATTGACGACTACCAGCGCGAGTACAAGTGGGACGAGAAGAACATCCAGGAGCTGCTGCGTGACCTGCAAGGCAAATTTGAGTCGTCTTACCGGGAAGGTGACCAGACGAGCGAGGTCCCCAAGTACGACAGCTACTACCTTGGTTCCATCATTCTGAGCAACCAGGGCGAGAAGAAGTACCTGGTGGATGGTCAGCAACGTATGACCTCGCTGACCCTGCTCTTGATAGCGCTGATGCACAAAACCCAGGTTCAACATACGAGAGTGGCGCAGCGGATCTCCAGCCTGGTGTTCTGGGATGATAACGGGATTGACCGCTTCAAGCTCGATATTCCAGAGCGGCTTGAGGTTATCAATGCCCTGTTCAATGGTCAGGACTTCAACCCCGACGGCAAGGACGAATCCATTCGCAACATCTATGCCCGTTACGGCCAGATCGAGCAGGATGAGCTCTGGGAGGAACTGGGGCCGGCACTGCCACACTTTGCCTACTGGCTGATGGGACGCGTGGGTCTGATTGAAATTCAGACAGGAGACGATGCCAAAGCTTATGCCGTCTTCGAAACGGTCAACGACCGGGGCAAGCCGCTCAGTCCTGTGGACATGCTCAAGTCTTACCTCCTGGGCAAAATTAACGATGAAGACCGGCGGCGGCAGGCAAACAAGGTGTGGCGTGAAGAGATTGAGAAGCTGAGCAGCAAGGATGAACCAGACCTGGATGTTCAGGCCATCAAAGCGTGGCTGCGAGCGCAGTATGCCCAAACCATCCGCGAGCGTAAGGCGGGTGCCAAGGACGGCGACTGGGAACTGATCGGCGGCAGCACGTTTCACCGCTGGGTCAAAGAGCACGAACGGGACTTGGGCCTGGAAACGGCGCAAGGAGCCGAGCGGTTCATGTTGCACCTCATGCCATTCTTCATGAAGGCGTATCGTCTGATCCTGGGGGCCCGCAAAGAGTACACACCAGGTTTGGAAGCTGTGTTTTACAACGCCCACAACGACTTTACCTGGCAGAGCACAGTGTTGCTTTCGCCCCTGACGCTGTCGGATGACGATGAGACCGTACGCCGCAAAATAGAAGTCACGGCACGCTATTTGGACATCTGGATTATGCGCCGCGTGGTGAACTACATACGCGTTTCCTACTCCAGTGTGTCTTACGCAATGTTCCTGCTGACCAAGGACATCCGGCATAAGAGCCTGCCTGAGCTGGTTGAAGTGCTGACCGCAAAGCTGGCGGAGGATGGGCAGGACATCAACTTCGCGGGCAGCCCCTCCCGGGGACGCGAAGGCCTCAAAGCGCTGGGTCTGAATCAGTTCAGCAAGCGCTATATCTTCCACCTCCTCGCCCGCGTCTCAGAAGAGGTCGAAAGGAGCAGCGGCCGCAACGAACGCTTTGACCAGTTTGTCGCCAGAAAGAAGAACGGTTATGACATCGAGCATATCTGGTCCAGCAAGCTGTTTGAGCCTGGAGGTGAGTTTGCCGATGAGCAGGAGTTTCAAGAGTGGCGCAACCGTGCCGGCTCTCTACTTCTGCTCCCCGCCGATGTCAACCGCAGCCTGCAAGACAAGCCTTACGAGTACAAGCGCGGCAAGTATGCGGCGCAGAACTTCTACGCAGCCAGCCTCCACGAAGCGCCTTACACCAATCAGCCGCAGTTCAGGAATTTTAGGGAGAGCCTTCCAGTTCCAGACCTCTTTGAGCCACTGCCGCAGTTCGGCAAAGCCGAGCAACAGATGCGCTCCGAACTCTTGCTGCACCTGGCCGAGCGCATCTGGTCGCCCTCGCAAATTGAGCGTGCTGCACAGGGTTAAGGGGGAGTCTTGCCAACCAATTTACCGAAAGACGGTCCACAGGCTGAACCCGCGCATCTCATGCAGGGGAAGGAGCGGGATGCTAGGTTATTATTAGTCTTCACCCCTGGGGTGAATGGCTCTGCGGCAGGTGCATCGCGGTGCAGGTAGAGTTCAGAACCAAGAAGCTCCGAAAGCAGTATGAATCCGAGAAAGCAGCAACGAAGGCGTATGGTCCTGAGGTAGCCAGGAAGTACGTTCAGCGTATTGGCATCATCAAACAGACAGCTTCCTTGGAAGAACTTCAAGCTCAGCGCCCGCTCCGGTGTCATGCCCTCAAAGGCAATAGACAGGGCGAGTGGGCCATCAACTTAACCGGATTCATGCGGCTGATTTTTACCTTTGAAGACGAGGAATTAACCATCGTGTGTATTGAAGAGGTGAGCAAACACTATGACGACTAAAGCTCACGAGACCTCCCTTCCACCCCTGACCGACTGGGCCATCCCACCGGGAGAGTACTTGGCGGAGGTGCTGGAAGACCTGAACATGACTCAGGCTGATCTGAGCCGCCGCATGGGCAGGCCGGCTCAGGCCATCAATGAACTGATCAAAGGGGAAAAGGAGCTGACGCCCGAGACAGCGCTGCAGTTGGCGCAGGTAGTCGGCGTTCCAGCACACATCTGGACCGGCCTAGAAAACGAGTACCGGCTCATTCTGGCCCGTCAGACCGAGCAGAAAAAAATCAAAGAAGAGCGTGACCTGCTCAAACGGTTTCCCCTCAAGGAAATGGCGCAGTGGGGATTCATCAAGATGGTTCGTGACAAGGCGGAGCAGGTCATTCAACTGCGTCAGTTTTTTGGTGTGGCCACATTGACCGCGATCCCCAACGTCAGTGATTACAAGCCTGCGTTCCGAAAGCAGGAAGGTAAAAAAGACCATTCCTATGCCATCGCTGCCTGGCTTCAGGCCGGCAAGCATCAGGCCGCGAAACAGGAAACGGCCGAGTTTCAGGCCGAAGCCCTGGCAGCGTGCATCACCAGAATTCGTCACCTGAGCTGCGAAGACCCTAGTACCGGCGTTCCAGAGCTCAAGGCTCAACTGGCGAGCTGCGGTGTCGCCTTAGTCCCCCTCCCTCACTTCAAAGGAACGGGTGTTCATGGAGCTGTGTTCTGGGAGAAGAGGAACGGCGTCGACCGGGCGGTCGTGCTGGTCACCCTGCGCCGTAAGTACAGCGATACCTTCTGGTTCACCCTGCTGCACGAGCTGGGACACGTCCTGCTGCATAAACCCGACCGGCGGAAAGTCTTTCTAGATGTAGGCGGAACGTCAGCGCAGGAAGATGAAGCCGATGCGTTTGCCGCCTCTCGGCTGCTCCCCTTAGAGGCGTACACGGCGTTTGTTGAAGCAGGCGATTTCAGTCAGACCGCGATTCAGAGCTTCGCTGCGCGCGAATCCATCTGTCCTGGGATCGTCGTTGGCCGCCTACAGAAGGAAAAAATCATCAGCTACAGAGAGCTTGATCACTTGCGTGTCCGCTATGAATTCTCTGCCGAGGATTTCGCCGAATCATGACGGGCGCCGAATCCCAGCACCTGGAGTGGAAGGAGTCCTGGCGCGACGAGTACCTGAAATGGATCTGCGCCTTTGCCAACAGTGGAGGCGGCACACTGGTGGTGGGCCGCGGCGACTCTGGCAGAGCGGTTGGCGTCGCTGACCCACAGCGGCTGCTGGAGGACCTGCCCAACAAAATCCGCAATCTGCTGGGACTCGTTGTTCCCGTACAGCTGCGTCATGAAGAGGGGCACGCTCTGATTGAGATTCACGTTGAGGCTTCCCCTTACCCTGTCTCCTACCGCGGCAAATACTACTCCCGCAGTGGCAGCACCACGCAGGAACTGAGCGGCGCAGCGCTGGACGCCTTTTTGTTACGAATGCAGGGCCGCCACTGGGATTCAGTCCCTGTACCGAGAGTTGGGCCTGCTCACCTGAGTGATAAGGCCTTGGCCCGCTTCCGCACTCTGGCGGCCCGCAGTGGCCGGGTAGAGACAGAATGGCTGGAAGAATCTGACACGGTGCTGTTAGAGCGTCTGCGCCTAGTGGAAGGAGATTACCTCAAACGGGCAGCGATCCTCCTCTTTCACCCTGACCCGGAACAGTTTATCGGCGGCGCGTTCGTCAAAATTGGAGCTTTTGGCGACAGCGACGCTGACTTGCGGTTTCAAGACGAAGTGCATGGGCCACTGATCTTACAGGTGGAGCGGACGGTAGAGGTGCTGAAGGCCAAGTATCTAAAGGCACTGATCAGCTACCAGGGTTTACAGCGCATCGAAAGTCTACAAGTGCCTGAAGCGGCGCTGCGCGAGGCGGTCCTCAATGCCGTCGTTCACAAGGATTACTCGAGCAGCGTGCCTATTCAGATCAGCGTGTATCCAGGCCGGCTGCTCATCTTCAATCCGGGGCAATTACCGCAGGGCTGGACGCTCGAAAAACTACTGGGTAAACATGCCTCACTGCCGTTCAACCCGGATATCGCCAATGCGTTTTTCCGTGCCGGGCAGATTGAATCGTGGGGGCGCGGTATTGAGCGGGTACGGGAGGTCTGCCGCGCAGCTGGGGCCACTGAGCCGCAGTGGAAGGCTGAGCCCACAGAGCTCTGGGTGGAATTTGAACTTCTGCAAGAACAAATCGGTCGGGTGCCCCCCCAAGTCACCCCCCAAGTCACCCCCCAAGTCAAGTTGCTGATGACTCTGGGGGAGCGAACCCTGAGCCGACAGAAGTTGCAGGAGGAACTGGGCCTCAAGGACACCCAATACTTCCGACAGAGTTACCTTCTGCCGGCCTTAGAAGCGGGACTCATCGAAATGACCATTCCTGACAAACCCACCAGTCGCCTGCAAAAGTACCGCCTCACCGAGCAGGGACGCGCCGCTCTCGGTCAGCAAGGAGACCTCCCATGACCACACTCCGTCCAGAAACCAAAACGCAGCAGCGGGTGCTGAAGCTCCTGCAGTCGCAGGGCTACGACTACCTAGGTGACTGGAAGAACCGGCGTCCCAACAAGTGCATTGAGGCCGAACTCCTGACCAAGAACCTGCAAAAGCGTGGGTACTCGCCGGCACACATCTCGCAGGCCTTGCAGCAGCTCACGGCCGCGGCCGACACCACCGGAGTCACGCTCTATCAGGCTAACCTGCGAACCTACAGCCTGCTGCGCTATGGGGTAAAAGTTCAGGTGGCCGCAGGAATGCCGCATGACACGGTTCACCTGATTGACTGGGATCACCCTGAACGCAATGACTTTGCCGTGGCAGAGGAGGTCACCCTCAAAGGTGGACATGAGCGCCGCCCAGACGTGGTGATTTACATCAACGGGCTGGCCCTCGTTGTGCTTGAACTCAAACGGGGGTCGGTAGAGGTGGCCGATGGCGTCCGTCAGCTCATCACCAATCAGGAGGCGATTTTCAATGAGTCTTTTTTCAGTACGGTGCAGTTGCTGCTGGCGGGAAACGACTCACAGGGCCTCTTCTACGGCACGGTGGGCACTCCGGAAGAGTTCTTCGTCCGGTGGAAAGCGCTGGAGCGGGCCGACCTCGCTGCAGAGGCCATCCCGGAGGGCCACTTTCTGGATGAACCGCTGGCTGAACTGTGTGACAAGGCGCGCCTTCTGGATATGCTGCACAACTTCGTCATCTTTGACGGTGGACGCAAGAAGGTTCCCCGCATGCACCAGTTTGAGGCCATCAAGGCTGCCCAGGAACGAATCAAACGATATGAGGGGGGCGTCATCTGGCATACCCAGGGCAGCGGCAAAAGCATCCTGATGGTGCTGCTGGCCAAGTGGATTCTGGAGCACGAACCAGATGCCCGAATCCTGATTTTCACAGACCGTGACGAACTGGATAAGCAAATCGAAGGGGTGCTGCGCAACACAGGCGTGGTGGGCGCCAGTGCCCAGTCCACACGGGTCAGCTCGCGGGCGGACCTCATCGAGAAGCTCGCCGACCCCGGGCAGCGGGTGATGTCCGCCCTCCTTCACAAAATTGATGCCAGGGACCTCTCCGGAGAACGCCCTCACATCGCAGGCAAGTTCTACATCTTTGTAGATGAAGCTCACCGTACACAGGGCGGCAACATGAACCGTCAGATGAAGCGCTGGTTCCAGGGCGCCATCTTTGTCGGTTTTACAGGCACCCCACTGCTCAAGCAGGACAAGGAGATGACTACAGAGGTCTTCGGCACCTTTATACATACCTATAAATTCGATGAAGCGGTAGAGGACAAGGTCGTACTCGACCTGAAGTATGAAGCGCGGAATGTGCCGCAGCGACTCACGTCACCGGAGCTGATCAACGACTGGTTCGACGCTCAAACCAGGTCGCTCAACAGCAGTCAAAAGGCGCTGCTCAAAATGCGCTGGGCCAACATGGAAAAACTGATGAGCTCAGAGGGGCGCAAGCGGGGCATTGTCTTCGATATTGTCAAGGACTTCGGCATCAAGCCGCGCTTTATCTCAGGGCGCGGTACCGCCATTTTGGTCGCGCCGTCTATTTATGATGCCTGTCACTACTACCGCATGTTCCAGCAGACACCGCTAGGGCCGCACACTGCCCTCATTACGTCATACCAGCCTAATCACAACAACATTTCAAGGGAACCGGCGGGCAGCGACGAAAGGTATAAATTTGATACCTATACCCAGCACGTCCTGGGTTCAGGGCAAACGACCAAGCAGTACGAAGACGAGATGAAACGGCGCTTTATTGAAGAGCCGGAAAATTGCAAATTGCTGATTGTGGTCAGCAAGCTGCTCACAGGGTTCGACGCGCCTTCTTGCACATACATTTACCTCGACAACGAACTGCATGACCACAACCTGTTTCAGGCCATCTGCCGCACCAACAGGTTGGATGGAGCCGATAAGGATTACGGCCACGTCGTGGATTACAAGGAACTGTTCAAGGATGTCCAGAACGCTATTGCCGTCTA
>NZ_CP086383.1 GCF_020889625.1 Deinococcus radiophilus | reverse complement strand
AACTTCGCGTGGCATCTTTTCTATACGATCTCTACGATGCTGATCTTGAGGGGTATTACAACGAATGGGATGACGATGCCTTGAAGCCTGCTGGAGGCCCTCAACAGAGGTTCCGTAACGTTGCTCAATATGCTAATAATCTTCCGGTATCCGCTGAGTTCAAGCAGATGTGGTTCCAAAACATCAAGCCCACGCTCGACCCCAACAGCTTGTCTGTTGTGTGCGGCATACTCCGAAGTGCGACTCTGGGCAGCATCGATCCAGCTTGCCCCTAACTAAAGCGCGGAGTGGAGAGCATCTCCACTCCGCCTCTCCTAAGGAGTTCGAAAATGATGCGTTTCCTGCCTTGTATTGGAGTATTGGCCCTCTCACTCATGAGTTGTCAGGTTGGCCCACGCCTTTCTGACCTGGGTCCCACTCTTGAACAGGCCACCATCAAAACTGGTGACACCGTACAAGTCAATACCAGTCTCCCTGTTCAAATTATGAGTGCCATTACCGTCGATTTTACCCAGACTCTGACCTCTCGCCTAGATGTTTGTATTCTCCCCGGCAACATTACCCTCACTGTAGACGTTCGGGACGTTTGCCTTGGTCAGGCAGCTCTTCCTGAGGGCGTAGCTGTTGACCTAGACACTACCATCGTAGGAGCTAGAACCCTTACCTTCTATAAGGGTAGCACGACCCCAATTGCACACCAAACCGCTTTTAGTTTCTCGAAGATCGGTACATATACTATCTTTCCCCGCCATCGTCTCCAGAACCAATACGGCGCGTTTGCTGGACACCGCATTTCCCCCGGTACAGTCATTACTGTTAAATAACCAAAAGACCTATTGATTAAAATTAGTGAGATCAACAGCGCAGGGCAGTGGACTGAAAATCCGATAACAGACGCCCTGCGTTGCTCCTGGCTCGCTTTGTTATCCAGTCATCTAATTCTAAAACAGCACAGAATCGAACTAAGGTCTGAGAAATTACTCCCTAGAGGGTGTCAGCAACCCGATCCAAATCTAGGCCATCCATTTCTGTAGGGACAGAACAGCAAAGGCAAACCAGTGAAAGCCCAACAACGTAGAGGGTAGACGTTCTAAATCACGTTCCAAGCGGCGGAAACGGGCAGCCCAAGCAAAATTTCGTTCCACGATCCAGCGTTTGGGTAGCAGAACAAATCCTGCTCAGTAGGTGACAACTTCGTCTAAAGGCGCTCCTGGTGGGCAAAAGGGCTGGGTCAACAGGTCTAGGACAGCCATGAACTGTTTGGGTTTCCACCGTAAGGCATCCACGAGATGCTGAGCACCGTGCCGCACCAGACTGACCGCTCTACGACCATGCTTGAGAACGGGGATGGGCTGGGTCTGGCCCAGCCAGACCCCCAGGCGCAAGCAGAACACCCAGGCCAGTGTCACCAGGCCAAAGAGCCGCTGTAGACGGCTCCTTTCCGTCATCCCAGTCCGCTCCAGGTCGAAGCCTCGCATCTTGAAGCTGCTGAAGGTGCACTCGATTGACCAGCGCTGCTTGTACAGCTTCCAGGTCTTCCGAGCGCTGAAATCTGTGGCAATGATGACGAGGTCACCTGTGGATGACCTCGTCGCGACCACCCGCATGAGTTCGCCAAACACGAACACCTTTTCGTCGATTTCATGGAAATGACCGTGCTGGACGTGCTTAAACCATTCCTTCCCATTCGTGTCGTCCAGCATGTCGCTGTGCCGAATGCGGATCGCCCGCTTGATGCCTTGACGACGGAGAAAACGGAACCACTCCGCACCGATGAACTCACGGTCAGCCACCAGGCCTTGCCAGCGTTTCGCTGGCAAGACGCGGAGGAGCTTCAATACCAGCCACATACGGGCATAGGTATGGCTGTTCCCAGACTCATCAAGAGGAACCCAAATCAGGGGCAGGGTGAAGCCATGAACCACGGCTCCAAGCACCAGAAAATTGATGGGCGTTTCCCCATGCTCCCAGTTGGTGCGGTCCAGACTCAGCAACACCTTCCCCGGTGGAAGATGGACGACGAGCAGAGCGATGAAAAAGTCCATGTCCAGCTGCTCATCCCGGAAGGTTCGGTCCGCCCTTCTTTTCTTGGCTTGCGGCGTGCTGATACCGGGCATGTGAGGACTCAGGTCGTGATGATTGATGCTCCTCGCGGCAATCATCGCCAGAAGCACATCGATCAGCCGCTGAAGGGTGTCAATGCGGAGGTGACTCGCGTGTGCTTTGAAGTGGCGGGTCAGTACGGTAGCCTGCTGGGCGGCGGATTCTGTTGTTTTCACACTCTCAGGAAACCGTGAACAGTCGGCCCCATCAAGCTTGATGGGGCCGACTGTTGGTTTTTGCCGTCTAGGACAATGTGAAACTGAAGTTGTCACCTACTGAGCAGTTGAGTTACCTGTTTATTTCTTTATATACAACGCCTTGCTACATTCTTATATATGACCTATATGTCATAATTTATCCATGGCCTGGGAAATCATTCTTCTGGATGAGGTAAGCGAATGGTTCTCTGACCTTGACCCTGTCACTGAGAAGCTGGTAACTGCCGCTCTCGACCTACTGGAAGAACGTGGACCAATGCTGGGCAGACCTCTGGTAGATACCTTGACCGGAACTGCTTTGCCTAACCTCAAGGAACTGCGACCTGGTTCAGACGGTCAGACTGAAATTCGCATCTTGTTCGTCTTCGACCCCAAGCGCCAAGCCATTCTGCTGACGGCTGGGGACAAAGCAGGTCAATGGACCGACTGGTACGACGAGAACATACCCCTGGCAGAACAGCGCTATGCGCTGTGGCTGGATGGGCACTACGAGGAGGAGCTATGAAGGCAAAAAGCTGGAAAGCAGTCAGACAGGCGGCAGTAGACGCTGGACACTTTGAAGAAGCTGAGATTGGAGCTATCAAGGAGCAGCTGCTGGCGGAAGTGCGGGCGTACAAGCTGGCCGAGGTCCGGGCAGCCGCCGGACTCAGCCAGCAGGAGCTGGCTGAACAGTTGCAGGTATCCCAGTCACGCATTTCACGGATTGAACATGGAGACCTAGACCGCACCGAGTTGGCCACCCTTCGAAAGTTTGCACGAGCTATCGGTGGTGAACTGGAACTCACCCTCAAGTTGGGAGATGAACGGTTTACGCTGGGCTGAAACCAAATCTGTCACTTTAGGGTCTTGAAGCGGCTCCAGTATCCGTCACGAAACGCCAAAAACAACCCTAAAGTGACGCCAAAACGGCCCATTTCTGTCACCCTAGGATTGTCACGTTGAGGTATAGGCTAAGCGCACAAAACTGGGGGAGACACTCAGCCTCACCGACAAAAACTTAAGGTCACTTATAACGTTAGTATTGATACCAATTTCAAGGTTAATCAATTTCAGGAATGAAAGCTTGTACCCCTACCTTGAAGTACGCACCCAAAATCCGGGCATGGTCGGCATTGAAACGCCGCTCCTCTGCCAGCAGCTTGCTGATGGTGCTCTGGTCTATGCCCGTCTCAACAGCCAAAGCACTTTGAGTCAGGCCACGGTCTTCCATCAGGTAGGCCAGAACCCCTGCGGGATTCTTCTCTCGGGGTGGAAGGATGCTCTCTTCGTAGGCTGCCACTCGCTCAATCAGGATGCTCAGCAGTGACTCCAGCGGGTCGTCGCCTTCAGACTCGTTCACACGGGTCATCAGTTCATCCACCGTTTCCAGGGCTTGCTGGTACTGCTCTTCCGTCTCAATAGGGTGCAGGAGGCCTGGGGCCAGAGCTTCCACCTGACTCCAGACAGAGGCCAGTTGGTCAAGGTTCGTTGCGGTCATATCAGTTCCTCCTCTTATTGGACTTCTTAGCAGCTGCGCGGCGCTGCTCCTGAGTCCAGACGTCATATTCCTTATGGGTCAGGAAGTGCTTGAGATAGAGAGCAGGCGCAGGCCAGTACACCCCAGTAATCAGGCGGTAGCGGCCACCCATGATGTTGAACACCAGGAAGGTGCCATGCACCAAATCCACCGTGTTGATTTGCTGCTGTAATTCAGAGAACGTCCCAAACTTCAGCGAGGTCACCGTGTCTTCCCAGTTTTTCAATGCCTGAGCTGCTTCAGGATGACTGGCCTTAAATTCTTCCAACTTCGGTCTGGAAATGATTCTCGCTCGGTGGCCTGGTGGCATGGCTTAGTTTAGGACATTTTGCCATAATAAAACAGATGTTATTCCCAATATCAGAAATAACGTTATATTTAGGGTGGAATCTGAGGTGAAAAATGATATACGTAGTCGGCGGAATCAAGGGTGGGAGCGGAAAAACAACGGTGGCCACCAATCTGGCAGTAGCCCTGGCCCTGGAAGGGCGCGACGTGCTGCTGGTGGATGCAGACGACCAGGAGACAGCGACGGATTTCTCAGCCTGGCGCAATGAGCGGACTGAAGGGAACACGGGCTATACCTCCGTCCAACTGAGTGGACAGGCCGCCCGACAGGAGCTGCAGAAGCTGGCAGGCAAGTTCGAAGATGTAGTGATTGATACGGGTGGCCGCGACACCACCAGCCAGCGGGCCGCCCTGACGGTGGCTGACCTTTATCTGGTGCCCTTCAACCCACGCTCCTTCGATGTCTGGACACTGGAGAAGGTCGCTCGACTTATTCAGGAAATCCAGACGGTGAACCCCAAGCTCAGGTCATTCGCCTTCATCAACCGGGCCGACCCAAGAGGCAGTGACAACCAGGATGCGGCTGAAGCTCTGAGTGACAGCGAGAGCCTGGAGTTCTTGGATGCTCCGCTCGGAAATCGCAAAGCCTATGCCAATGCAGCTGCTCAAGGGCTGGGAGTGCTGGAGCTGCAACCCGAAGATGCGAAAGCCTCGGCAGAGTTCCGCAGGCTGCTGGAGCAAATCAAGACCTTGGGAGGAACCCAGTAATGGCGATTACCCGCAAACCACAGCGCCAAGTACCCGTAGTGGAAACCACAGAGCAGCCAGATGAGCAGGCCGCCCTCGAAGTGATTCAGCGCGGCGGGTCGGTGCAGGGTGACCAACAGCAGAGTCCTGCCCAGGAGGCTGAACTGACTGACCCGCTGAAGAACGTCCAGCTTCGGCTCTACCAGTCCACTTTGGATGAAATTGACACTCTACGAAAAGAGCAGGCCAAGGGAAGACGGCCTGCCTCACGCCATGCCTGGATTATCGCTGCTATCGAGGAAAAGCTGGGGCGGGAACGTTAAGTGCCAAATCACGTATAACGTCTTTTCAAAGGTTAGAAGTAACGTTGAAAAAGACGTTATACAAGTCCTGTGGCTCAGTCTAATAATGGAGTCGCAGGCCACACGGTTTCGTGATTAGAGATAACAATAATCTCGTAAGTATCACCCAAAAGGCGAGCAACAGCCTCTTCTAACTCAGGAACCTTGGTTACCAACTGTCTGGCATGAAATGCACCCCTCGCATCGTAAGACAGAATAATTTGCTGGTTGTCATTGGAAATTTTAAGCTTAGCAGGTTTTAGAAAAGCCCTAACTTGCATGCTGACTGAGGATAATAAGAGCGACTTCACAGTAGAAGAATCGGATAGCCTGTCTGAGGACAGTACCCTCAGTAGGTCATACATTCGTAGAGAGAGCTGATGCTGTTCACGCAGTAACTCCTCATATCCTCCATAACCGAAAGTGTGGTAGGACAACACTTCATCTATCTTCTCTTCAATACTTCTTTTGCTCTCTATGCCATTATTTAAAGAAATCTCGCCTATTTTTTCGGAAATCTTTGGCCATAAACTCTCATGGATTATTTTAATCTGCGATTTATCTCTTTGGTGCTGTGATATAGAGTTAATACTCTGACTACCCCTCAAAACGTGGGACAAGCCGTGCCAGACGGCTCCAATTTTCAGGGCTTGGGTGGCTGAGCAAATCTCGCAACTCGTCCAACCCCAATCGAAACAAACTTTTGCTGGCGTAGCCATGCGCTTTCTGGCGCATGGCCTTCCTCGTCTCCACGCTGCCTTCAAGCAGTAGAACCGCACCTGTCTGAAGACACCAGATGAAGCTGATGGCGATCACCATCAGCAGCGTTGACACCCGCTCGGCCTGGGTCAATCCGGTCGCTTCCAAATCAAAGCCTCTGGTTTTCAGCGCAGCGTGGAGGTTTTCGCACTGCCAACGCAGTGCGTACTTCCGCAAATTCTGATCTGCTCTGCCCTGGTAGGCCAGGTACAGCATCTCCGTCTTCGAAACCTTCAGTGCCAGAACACGGAGTCTGACCCCGTACACCACCATAGGGCTGTGCCAGACGCGAATTTCTCCCACCTGCATTTTCTTAGCGAAGACGTGGACAGGTAAGCCGTCCATCTTGGTGTCGCTCCGCAACCGGATACAGGGAACAATCCCATGTTCGCTCAGGAACGTAAACCAGTCCTGGCCGATGAATTCACGGTCTGCCAGCAGACCGTCAATGCGGACGTGAGGACAATGACGCAGAAAATCAGCCATCAGCTCCTTACGAATGTGCTGGGCGCTGCTTCCCCCGTGTGGGAGAAAACGCCACATCAGCGGAAGACTGAACCCCTTCCATACCGCAGACAGCATCAGGATATTTACGTCCTTCGTGCCTAGCTTCCAGTTGGTCCGGTCGAGGATGAGCGTGAGCTCATCCGTACCCAGCATGTGAAGCGCAAACTTCAGGTACATCGCCTCTGGGAGTAAAAATTGCACGAAGCGCAAAAGACGTTGGTAGCGGGTTTCCTGACTTCCTGGGAGTGCGATGACCGTCTTCAGATTGTTCAGCACCACGCTGCGCTGCTGGATGATTGCCAGAATCAGCGCGACCAGGACGGTGAACCGTCGCTGGTCGATACGGAAGAAAGGACGAAGAGCTGCGAAAAGGCTATCCTGGGGCGGCTGGTTCAGGTGGTTCATTGCAGATACACCTTATGAACCAGCTCTTTTTATGTCTATAGAATCTGGCGTCTCAGACAGTGTTACCGGAGTTTTGAGGGGTAGTCAGCACCCATATATAATTTGGAGGATTAAAACGTGGTACGCACTATTGATAAAGAACAACATCAACGTCTTCGAGTCGCAATTCAACAAACTATTCAGGCGCTCACAACAGTTGAAAGCAATTTGCCTTTATCAGTTGAAACACTTTATCAAGATATCCCTCACATTACAGATGGCCTCTTGGATGAGCTCTATAAGATACTAATGTCTTCGGAGACTCATGCTCAAGCTTTATTCCCGGTGTCTGGAGTTCCTCCAGTTCTCGACTCAGAGGAACGGCAAGCACTGATAGAGGCAGCTCAAATCATCGAGCGAAGGGGTGCTGAACTGGTTGCTCTAACGCTTAATTCACCTAATCTAACTGCTCAAAGACAGGCGGGATCTCAAAGCGATATCACAGAGGCTCTAAAATCAATTTTAGTGTCTGTTTGCACCTTATCTGATTTTACATTTCCAACTTATGAACTGATCCAGGGTGATCCGCTTGGAATTAGCTTTCGCGTAATTGTAAATGGAGATTTGGAACACGTGATTGAATAGAATAAGATTTGTAATTAGTTTATAGTTATTTGTTACAATGAATATGTGAGTCAACAAGTTAATAAAATAGTCAACATACCGTTCCCCTCAGTAGGTGACAACTTCAGTTTCACATTGTCCTAGACGGCAAAAACCAACAGTCGGCCCCATCAAGCTTGATGGGGCCGACTGTTCACGGTTTCCTGAGAGTGTGAAAACAACAGAATCCGCCGCCCAGCAGGCTACCGTACTGACCCGCCACTTCAAAGCACACGCGAGTCACCTCCGCATTGACACCCTTCAGCGGCTGATCGATGTGCTTCTGGCGATGATTGCCGCGAGGAGCATCAATCATCACGACCTGAGTCCTCACATGCCCGGTATCAGCACGCCGCAAGCCAAGAAAAGAAGGGCGGACCGAACCTTCCGGGATGAGCAGCTGGACATGGACTTTTTCATCGCTCTGCTCGTCGTCCATCTTCCACCGGGGAAGGTGTTGCTGAGTCTGGACCGCACCAACTGGGAGCATGGGGAAACGCCCATCAATTTTCTGGTGCTTGGAGCCGTGGTTCATGGCTTCACCCTGCCCCTGATTTGGGTTCCTCTTGATGAGTCTGGGAACAGCCATACCTATGCCCGTATGTGGCTGGTATTGAAGCTCCTCCGCGTCTTGCCAGCGAAACGCTGGCAAGGCCTGGTGGCTGACCGTGAGTTCATCGGTGCGGAGTGGTTCCGTTTTCTCCGTCGTCAAGGCATCAAGCGGGCGATCCGCATTCGGCACAGCGACATGCTGGACGACACGAATGGGAAGGAATGGTTTAAGCACGTCCAGCACGGTCATTTCCATGAAATCGACGAAAAGGTGTTCGTGTTTGGCGAACTCATGCGGGTGGTCGCGACGAGGTCATCCACAGGTGACCTCGTCATCATTGCCACAGATTTCAGCGCTCGGAAGACCTGGAAGCTGTACAAGCAGCGCTGGTCAATCGAGTGCACCTTCAGCAGCTTCAAGATGCGAGGCTTCGACCTGGAGCGGACTGGGATGACGGAAAGGAGCCGTCTACAGCGGCTCTTTGGCCTGGTGACACTGGCCTGGGTGTTCTGCTTGCGCCTGGGGGGTCTGGCTGGGCCAGACCCAGCCCATCCCCGTTCTCAAGCATGGTCGTAGAGCGGTCAGTCTGGTGCGGCACGGTGCTCAGCATCTCGTGGATGCCTTACGGTGGAAACCCAAACAGTTCATGGCTGTCCTAGACCTGTTGACCCAGCCCTTTTGCCCACCAGGAGCGCCTTTAGACGAAGTTGTCACCTACTGAGACCGTTCCCTAAATCGCCTGAACTTCGAAGCCAGCTGGAACGGCAACGACGCGCCCCAGGAGCCTCAGAGCGGTTCTGGCAAGTTAATTTCGGTAGGCTAGTGAGCTGTGATTGACCAGAAGCCCTATTGACACCGTTTCCCGCTGAGTGTCATCGGCTACGCTCTGTGGCTGTACCACCGCTTTCCGCTCAGCCAACGTGATGTTCAAGAACTTCTCCATGAGCGAGGAATTCACGTCAGCCACGAAACCCTCCGCCAGTGGAACATCAAGTTCGCCCCACTCCTGACCGAGGAGTTGCGTCACCGGGAACCCCGACGGGGTTCCCGGTGGCATCTGGATGAGGTGCATGTTGTCGTTGGTGGAATGAAACATTGGCTGTGGAGGGCAGTGGATGAACAGGGTGCCGTGCTCGACGTTCTCTTGCAGGAACACCGTGATACTGAGGCAGCCAAAACATTCTTCACTCGCTTGCTGGACGAATACGACGTCCCAGAGGCCATTCATACGGATAAGCTTTGGAGCTACGGTGCAGCCATCCGCGAATTATCTGTGCTCCACGCGGTGGAGCACGTCCAAGTCGTATCGAGCGCCCGGTGCAACAACTTGGTAGAGCAATCGCATCGACCGACCAGACAGCAGGAGCGAAAGCAAGTCGGATTCAAAAGACGACGACGAACTCAAGAATTTCTCGCCCTGCACGCCCGCACCTCTAATCTTCATCGCCATACCAGAACGACAGTTCCAGCCAGTCAGAGACGGGCAAACCAGACCTCCGCAACGCGGGACTGGCACGAAGCGCTTCGTCGCGCAGCCTGAAACTCAGGCTGCACGACGGGGAGTTTTACTTCGTCGAATTTAAGTTGCCAGAACCGTGTCTCCAGACAGGTGCGGTTCTGTTGCTTGAAGGAAGCAAGGAAACTCAAAAAGCCATGCGCTTTCTGGCGCATGGCTATGCCAGTACAAGCCTGTTCCGGCTGGGGTTGGACGAACTGCGAGACTTACTCAGCCATCCAATCCCTGAAAATTGGGCGCGTCTGGCACGGCTTTTACCTCGTTTTGAGGGGTAGTCAGGTTAATACTTTCGAGGACGCTTAAAACACCTTCCTCCGTCATCTCCCTAACCTGAAACTGCTTGATGGGGCCATTAACCATATCAATCACTTTCATACCTAAGATGATGGGTATTACCCTACCGTTCTCAAAATTCTTAGAGAGGGCACCCGCCTCGAAATTTAACCAGGGAGAAGTCTGATTATCCGGAGTAATGCAGCTAATTCCAAAATCAGACTCTTTAAGCTCGCGTTCTATAATTGAGAGGCCCTTCTCACCAGCCATAATGTCTTCATCGGAATACCATACCCTAACATTTTGAAGCACTAGTTGAATATGTTCCTTTAAAATCCGTGCCATCTCTTTCGAAGCATCACCAGACCAACTAATAAAGATTTTCATTTCTTTCTCCTCACCTTTTTGCTCTGCGTTTGACTCTCCAACGTGGGCACAAGCTCCTGGTACAACTCCAGCAACTTTGAAAGGCGCTGCGCCTCGGTACTACCCGCCTTCAGGCCATACAGGGCTTCCACGGCCCTGTCGAGCTGGTTGTGGGCTTTGCGTAGGTCGGCAGGCATCAGGTTGGGGTCGTACATCTGGGCCAAAGTGCTCGCTACGTGCTTAGCACGGGCCTTCAGAACGGCCTGGGCCGCTTCCTCGACGGCCTGCACCTGTTTGGGCTTCAGAGCCTCACGGTCAGGCCAGGGGAAGGTGTTGTACACGATGTCCTTGGTGTAGCTGTAGCGACTTTCCAGGCGGCCCCCGACATGCCGCATCCAGTCCATGTGCAGCCGCGACTGCATGATGCCGAAGGTGTAGAGGTCAGCATCAGGCACCATGTAAAGCTTGTTGTTGACGACAGTTTCCGAGTCCAGGTAGCCGATAGGAACGTACTCGCGGCGCTCACTGGAGAAACCTGGAATAACCAGATAACGCTCTGGCAACCGTCTATCCCTGAAAAGTGCTGGAGTCTGCGCGAATTTCTGGGTGCTGGGCGCGACACTGGCGAGTCGCCACTGCTTCGTCTTCTCAATGCGCTCCCGCACCATTGGCAGCTTCGCCAGTTCAGCGGGCTGGGCCTCAGGGAGCCACAGGCAGTACCGCGTGGCTCCGTTCAGGAAGTCCTGCGCGTCCAGCAGGGGTTTGATGAATTTCTCGGCGGCGGGTTCGGCTTCCAGCAGTTCAGCCCTTTCCTGTTCGGTCAACAGCAGGTTTCCACCGTCCAGGGGCATGTTGCCGAAGTGGATGGGGGGCACGCCTGCACGCAGGGGTTGCTGGGCCTTCCTGACCACCACAGAAGGGCCGTCGGTCAGGTAAGGGGTAAGGTTGGTGGCCTGGACCTCCAGCGGGGCCGCCGTGGGCGAAGCGTAGGTGAACAGACGGCGCTGGGCAGAAGTCAACTGGGCAGTGGGTTGGAACTGCACGATGACGCAGTGAACAGCAGCCTGACCAGGTGCGTCGTTACTCCACTTGAAGGTCTTGTGAGCTGCCGTGATGGTCTGACCGTAGCCTTCCAGCACATTGCCCCACAGTGGGGCCACCTGCTCGCCCTGGGTGACGCTGTTGGTGCTGACCAGGGCGGTGGCCGTCAGCAGGTTCGGGTACTCGCGGGTGACCGTCTGCATGACCTTGGCGGCCTTGACGTACCAGGCGGCCACATAGTCCAGCACTCCAGCGTCCTTGACCCCTTCAAACTCGCGCACCACCTGGGCACGCTGTTCTTTAGACATCTTCTTCCCTCCCACAAAGGGCGGGTTACCGACGATGTAAAGATGGGAGAGCAGGCCCAGGTCTTCGTCCAAGTTGAGGTGTTGAAGCCAGTCGGTTTCGAGCGCGTCCCCGTGCTGGATATGTGCGGCCTGGGTCAGTGGCAAGTTCACGAAGTTCTGGCCCAATTTGCGGCTGGCTTCAATGTTGGCCTGGTGGTCGGTGAGCCACATGGCGACACGGGCAATCTGGGCCGGGAACTCGTCGTACTCGATGCCATAGAACTGGCCCACGTTCACTTTCAGCAGCAGGTTGATGTCAGTCACGGCTTGCAGGCCCCCAGTGCGGTCAGTCAGCAGGCGGGAGAGGGCTTCCAACTCCAGGCGGCGCAGTTCACGGTAGGCCAGAATCAGGAAGTTGCCGCTGCCGCAAGCTGGGTCGAGAACACGAATACCGGGTAACTTGCTCAGAAAGCTCTGTAGCTTGACCTTGTTCTGGCCTGCTGCGGTCAGTTCGGCGTGAAGGTCGTCAAGGAACAGTGGCCGCAGGGCTTTCAGGATGTTGGCTTCGCTGGTGTAGTGGGCACCCAGGTTACGGCGCTCAGTTTCGTCCATGACGGCCTGGAACATGCTGCCGAAGATGGCCGGGCTGACAGCTCCCCAGTCCAGCATGCAGGCTTCCAGCAGCATTTCCCGCATCTTGGGGCTGAAGTCCGCGAGGTCAATTCGTTCCCTGAAAAGCTCACCGTTAACGTAGGGGAAGGCGGCGAAGTGCTCAGGCAGGTTGGCCTGCCGCTTCTCCCTGGGAGTGTCCAGCACCTGGAAGAGACGGCCCAAAACTGTCCCAGTATCTTCGCCGTCACTGCGGGTCTGTTCAGCCAGCAGGTCGTAGAACAGACCGCGCTCGTCCCACAGGCCCGTGTCATCCCCGAACAGCAAGAACAGCAGCCTGACCAGCAACAGTTCGAGGTGATGGCCTGCATAGCCGCTGTCTTCGAGCAGGTTATGGAGCTTGCCCATCTGCTGGGCTGCCTTGACGTTCACCGGATCAGCTTCGCGTTGGTGGCGCAGCTGCTTGCCGATCAGGAAGGCGAAGCGCTCAACCTCGCGGGGAAGGTCTTCCAGGGCAAACTGGTGGGCCTCTCCAGTGGCCACTTCCTGCAAGCGAACCTGGCCGAAGTCACTGACGGCTACCCACTGTGGACGCTCGTGTTCTTCGAGGACTTCCACATACTCGATGGCCTGCTGGGTGGCTTCGTCGAGGTCGCGGCCCTTGGACTTGTGCTCAGCCATGAAGAGGCCAGGCCAGAGCAGGTCAATGCGGCCACGTCCGGAACCCTTCGGCAGGCCCTTGACCTTGCGCTCGAAGGCGGCCACACGGCGGCGGTCAATGCCATAGACAGCCAGAAATTCGTTCCAGAAGGTCTGAGCCTCGGCGTTCTCTTTGACGGCATCCTGCCAGCGCTCAGCGAACTGCGCGGCACGGGTGCGGATTTCATTCCAGGTGAGCATGTAGAGCCACTCTATCGGGCCTTAGTGGACGAAAACTCCTCAAAGGCAGCGACTCTGCGGATTCCTCCAGTGGCCCTAGCTGAGCAACCAGCCACGCGGCGGGGTTCCACAGGGACAGATCGGCATCCGGGCCTAAAAGTCAGAACTGACCGCAACAGCTCCAGGCAAGGTGCGCAAGCAACGGAAGCGCTTCGCGCTGCCGTACTTCCCGGACCACGGTATTCACCTGATACCACCCTGAATGGCACAAAGTGTATATCTCACAATTTTAGCGCTTCCAGATGTCGGTGTGTCGGCTCAACGTGCGTTCAGAGATGCCGGTAAGCTGCTGAAGGCCCTGGCGGGTCACACGCTGGCCGCTGGCGACAAGCTGACCGACTGCCTGGGTGATGGCCTCACGGGTAGCCTCCCCGCGCGTCTGCGCCCCCTTTGCTTGTGCTGCTTGGATACGTTCGCGGGCCTGCTGCGTGTTCAGCTGCTCGCGGTGGTGGCTGCGTATCTGGCTGCGGGTACTGCCTGCATTGGGGGTGGCGGTGCGGTTGCCCTGCCAGTCAGCCTGCATCCAGCGCCAAACGCTGCGGGCGGTACTGCGGACCTCGCCCGCGGGAAGCGGGTCGCCAAGCGTCGAATTGAGGCCAGCAGCCACAGCGTGCAGTTGGTCATAGCTCAGTCGCCCATAACGGCCCTCCCTGGCCTCCTGTCGTGCCCAGTCACCCAGCCGGGCAAATAGTCCGGAGTTGCGGCCTGCGGTGGGGTCGAGGGGCCTCCTGGGGCTGGCTGTGCGCCTAGCCACGCTGTCAAGAGGCAGCAGCGCGGCCAGCTCGCGCAGCTCCCAGCGGCGGTGCAGCACCGGGTAGTAGGTATGGCCGTCATGCCAGGGCGTGCGGGCGGTGGTGTTGGTGTAGTTGGGGTCGCCGCCCAACACAAGGCACAGCCCGTCACGGATGAGGGCAGCGTATCGCTCGATGCGAGCAGATTTCGGGCTGCATACAATCGGGTCAATGAGTGCATACATGGCCCAAGCGTGGCCGTTTGCATTGTTGTAGACAACCCATGTCGGATACGGGATCCTTACGCCCGCCATGATGAGGTCTATGGGATCGTTCCCATCCATGTCGACGGGAAGTACGGGTATCCAAAGGGGTGTGTCAGTCCGGTAGTGCGAAAAACCATGTAGTGCGACGTGGCGAGCAGCTGTCGTGGTCAGCATTTTATTATTGCCGCATTCAACGATTTTGGCAGTGTGCGCTACCAGTAGTCGACGGTGGTCGCTCATGGTTGGTGTGTAGGCAATGTCATGACGGTTCAGCGTCCTGCACAGGACAGCGGACGGAACAGTTGGTATGCCAGGAACTAATTCTGTGGGAGAAGCTGGTATAATAGCTTCACCCCCTCTCTAAGCGAGAGAGTGGACATATAGATGTCCTTTCCGAGCTGGGTGGCTCATTGGGGTTCAATTTTTAGGAAGGCGGAGTGTTGGAGCACTCCGTTTTTTTGTGCTTTCCTTATTCAGCACTATAGCGAACCGCAACTCCAGCCAACCTAATTGCATGGTGACCGGGAGTCTGGTTGGTTTGCCACTGGTTCATGGGTGTAGGTCCATCTTCGGTTTGCCGCGTATACGAATTTTGCTCTGCGACATAGCACAGGTTCTGGTTGGTTTGTATAGGTTGAGGGGTTTAGAAGGGCGAGTCTGCATTTACGTCAGGGTTTTGCCTTGCACCTTTTACGCCGTTTAGGGCCTGACCGCCCCCTGGTGAAGTGCGTCTCAGACACATAAAAATAGAGACGACATGGCTAAATATCGTCTCCACCATAGTCTAGGACGTCGGCACGTCATTCGCCACCTCTATTTCTGGGCTAAGAAGCATTTCAGCGACCAGAAAATCTGCCCGCACCAGAAGGTCACAGATGCCATGCTGGTTGCTCTGCTGCTCTCCCGTCTCGTCTTCAAGCATCCATTTCCTTCCATCTGGTGGAACATCCTCAAGGAAGACCGTCCCGGTCTTCCTTCCTACACTCAGGCCTACACCAGGGGCATCAAACTGTTGCCACTCCTAGAGCATGTTGCAAGCCCAGCTCAGCCCTGCACTGAAGTCGTAGTTGATTCAATGCCCCTCCCCATTTGCCGTCCCAAACGCACGCACCTTTGTCAGTTCCCAGGCGCGAAATGGGGATTTGGAACTCAGGGCGAGTTCTTCGGATATAAGCTGCACGCCTGGGTCACACCAGGTGGACAAATCGTTCAGTACGTCATCCGACCTGCCAACCTCCATGACGTTACGGTCAGCTATGAGCTGAATCTCAGATGGCCAGAGTTTGAAGGCCCAACCATCATTGGCGATAAGGGGTATTGCTGTCTGGGCTACGTGTATCCGCCCAAGAAGAACACCAGATATGACACGGGATGGCGAGAATCTCGCCATCCCAAAATCCGCAAACGTATTGAAACAGTCTTCTCTGCGCTTGTGGAAGCTCAAATCCGCTCTGCCCAAACCAAAACCCTGGGTTCACTTAAGCTCCGCGTCGTCTTAGCCGTACTCGCCCACAATCTTGCTAGGCCCTAAACGGCGTCTTTTGAAGAGCCATCCAGACCCGATGGCTTATCCACTGCACCCTTTTTGGCACCTTCGCTATCGGGAAAGACTGCGCTACTGGATTAGATGCCTGCCAACCTTCTGTTACCAGTTTGTGATTTAGGCCCCTAGTCAGACTTGCTGACAGGGGCCTAAGGCACTTCCGGGTTGGTTCAGCGATTAACTGCTAGAGGTGTCGCTGGCCGCTTCTGCGGAAGCTGTACCTTGCCAGGGAGTTGAGCGCTGGGCATCTGCGCGGATAAGAGGCTCATCGCCTATCTCATTGGTAATGGCAGCTGGAGCCGCGACCGACGGCTTCGGTTGAGCTTGGGACTGAGGTTGGTCCTCGGCGTTGCTCAGCTCTGCCTCGGTCTGAGACTTCGGCTGGAGCTCGGTTCCTACCTTTTCCCCTTCAATAGTTTGAGTCTCGGCCTTAGGTTCAGTAGGGCGCGAAGGAGAAACCCAGGTTTCTCGGATCATTTGGCCGATACACGCTATTCGCATGCTCCCTATCGTGATGTCACTCCGTTCATCAGTCCACGCTAGTTTCGCCAGCTGGAGCGCCTGTGGATTACCGTGACTACTCTGCTTGACCTGCGCTAATAGCTCGGCCTTATTTGTGACAATGAGTTCCTCTTGATGGGTGTCCTGTCTAAAGGAAAAAATGCGAGCGGCGACCTTCCGTTTTGTTTTCATAGCTCAGCTCCTCCATGCTGACTTCTGACCGTCTCCAACTGGACCCTTCTCACTTCTTTTTGCAGCTTATCATTGGCTGCCAAATAGGTTTCGAAGGTGTCGGCAGGATCGTTAAACAGCTTGGGAAATCCACGAATGTAGGGGATATATCTGGCGCTAAAGAGGTCAGGTTTTGTCCCGTTTTTGACTTCCAGTTTGTAGCTGGAGACGGCAGGCGTCGTGGACTTTTTCCAGGCGGGTTTCGTGGCCTTAAGGGCTTCCAAAAGTTGGCGGCGATAGCCACTCACCATAGGCAGAGATTTGTAAGCAGCCAGAAGCTTTTGCAGCCCTGCTGGATTGGCATGTTGGGCCATAAATCGCTCCCGCATAATCTGCTCCGACTGGGCAGTAAGTGACCAATCCCATTCATAACCGAGCTTGGGCTTTTTGGCGTCCTTCAGTGAACCTCTGAGCTTGAAAACAGCGTTGCGGTTGCTGTAGAGATTTACGTTGAGCGGCTTCTTCCTGGCATCGAACATAATCTCACCATCGAGGTGTTCGGTGGCCAGAAGAAGGACACGAAATTTGGTGGTATAGCCAGCAGGGTCATTGCGTACAGGCCAGACGAAAAGGACCGCTGCAGTCTCATCCTTAGCCTTGTCTTTAGCTCGTTGCACTGAGGTTCTCTCGGTACCGTATTTGGTGCTTAAGACAGCAACAGTGCGGAGCACTTTGCTGACGGCCACCTCTTGAATCAACCACCAGCTATAGCCTGAGCGGACGCGCTTGGCAATGTCGTAAAGCAGCGCTTGACCTGAACGGTGCAGTTTCTTTTGCTTAGCAACCGAAAGGTCTATTTTAGTGGTATACAGCATAAAGTGAGTCTATCACGGAGTTTTTGATATGATTACCCTATGTAATTTTAAGGTCATTAAATAGCTTTTAAAACTTTTCAGACAGTGCTTTTGGGTAACTATAGATAAATGAATGTTGCTTAGGGCGAAAAATCTGGATAGAATAACCGCAGTGCAGTAGTCCACAGACGACGTGTAACCTACCTTGCCGGGTAGGACACACACTGCTCTAGCTGCGTGCCTTTAATCGGGCTGGCGCGGCTGGGATGAGCGCGGGGGCGGCCACGCCTCCATCGACTCAATGCCGAGCGCTCAACCTGTGACTTATGACAACAGATAGATGAAATGATGGGCGACACGGAAATATGCCTGATGGAGGATGACGACTTAGAACGGGAAAAACTGTTCGAGACGGAGGAAACCATTGGGAAACGTTACAAGCGAAGTGGGGTGCAACCCCTCACCGTCGGGTGGCCTGCCCTAACGGGATTAAGGGTCGGACGATTGCCACGCCGTATCTGCTTATAGGCGAAACTGTGCTGCTTATGCTCGCAGGGGAACCTTAGGAGTGTGCCAGAGATGGATGCGCTCGCTACCACTGGGTGATGACGAAGCTGCGCCGAAGGGTGCAGGGGAGTTGCTGGGTGGAGCGCTGGATAGCTCAAACGGTTAACGGTAGGCCTGTATAGAGGTCGCCAGTGGGAAAGTGATTGCTGTTGGTGCTCCTGAAGTTGAGCATTAGAACCGAAGTTGGAAGCACGCCGGAGGGTAAGGGAGGTTTTGGCAACATTTACCCCCTGAAATTCAGCGAGAGGGTACTGGGAAACAGGCATAGCCATTGGGCGTGCGCTGGTCCGGATGTGTGAGACGGCAGCTAAACAAATTGTAGTTTGTAACTAACGTGGGAAGGATGGGTGTAGTGACGCGAAATCAGGCGGCAACCTGCGCAGAAACGAACCCAACGGGAGAGTCAGCAATTGTAGGCAAGTAAAAATCGTGGCTACTGGTAGGTTACTGTCATTAGCAAAGCCATTCGGTCTGAAGCTAACACGAAGTGATACTAGCGAGAGATAGAAGTCGCCAAGTCTAAGCCGAAAGCTGACGGTGGTGTAAAACGAGGGTTGAAAGCCCGCGTTGTCTGTGGATGAAGCGGCGTAGAAATATGCCGAGCACTGAAGGACGATTTGACATCTGTATCAGTCAAGTCATTTGCTGTAGATCCGATGCTCAGAGCACTTGCTCCAGAGGTCTGAATATAGGTTGGTAGCCTATAAAATCATGGAGTTGAGTACTCCCGTCATAACCGACGTTAAAGTGCAGTGTCCTGATGTACCTGGCACTTGCACAGGAGTCAACGCCTCCCGTCCCCGCCGACGTTAAATCGCCGTCTGAGCCACGTAAAACGCTCACCCGCCTCCTACCGCTGGAGGCAGCCAGGCACCGCGTCCTGGAGCGCCCCAAGAATTTCTTCTTGGGGACACTTCTATTTCCAGATATACTAGGTAAAATGCCTAGTGATGCTGATGATACTGAAGCTGCATCTATGTCTGCGCTCTGGGCCGACTACTTCAGGCTGTTGGACACACTCCGCGAGTCGGCGGTGTGGCGCTGGGATGAGGACGGCCAGCTGCTGGATGATGGTCAGCGCAAGCCTCCGCGCTTCGTTGCGGTTATCGAGGACGCTGCCAGCTGGCAGCGGCTGGAAGCATTGGTCCAGGAGCTAGCGGTTGTCCAGGAGCGCACTAAGTGGCCGATTCAGCTCTTCAATGAGAGTTGGGGCTGGGGCAAGGTGTCCGTAACCTCAGCGGTGTCCTCGCGGCGGGTGCCGCCTGGAGAGTGGCTGAGCCTGGGGGTCAGCGACGCGGCCAGCACGCAGGCCGCCGAAGAGGTGGTGGCGCGGCTGGTCGCTGAGGGCCACAAGGCGCGGGTGCGGCAGGTCAAGGCACAGGATGGTGAAAGCGGAGGTATCCAGCTGGAAGTGCTTGCTGCACCTGGCCTGAGTATGCGCTGGGGGCATGGGCGGGCCTTTACCCTGCGGGCCTGGGACACTGATGGGGTCATGCTGCACCGTAAAATCTCGGTGGGGGCGGTGGTGGTGCGCGGTGTCCAGCAGGGCATCCACTTAGATCAGACTCCCCGTAAGCAGCGTAAAGACACAGCGCGGTGGGTCTGCCGCTGGGACGGGAAAGACTACTACCAGGTCGGCAGCGTGGCTTTGCTGTAGGGGCCGCAACTGGGGCGGGTAAACCCTCTCCAACTCCTGCAATAGTTGCTAGGAAAAGAGCCTAGCAACTATTGCAGAGTTAAGACAGCCCGCCATACTCGATGGAAACAAATATCTTATAAAATTTTTTTAGCCGCCAGAATGCGTGACACCGTGGCTTGACTGACGCCAAAGAGCCTGGCGCAGTCAGCCGCAGACCTTCTCCCTGACCGAACCGCTTCACGGATTTCTTCCTGCTGGGCTGGGGTCAGCTTGGGACGGCGGCCCCCGATGCGACCTGCGGCCCTGGCCTGTTCCAGGCCAGCCTTGGTGCGTTCACGAATCATCGCCCGCTCGAACTCTGCGAAGCTGCCGACCATCTGCATCATCATCCGTCCGGCTGGTGTGGTCGTATCGATGTTCTCGGTCAGACTACGAAAGCCTGCACCACGCCCCTCGATTTGCTCCAGGATGGTCAGCAGGTCTTTCAGGCTCCGGCTCAGTCGGTCCAGTTTCCAGACCACCAGGACATCGCCTTCGCGGAGATGTTCCAAGGCCCTATGGAGTTCGGGTCTGTCCCAGCGGCCACCGCTGGCCTGTTCTTTGAAGACGCGGGTAACTCCGGCGGCTTCTAGGGCTTTGAGCTGAAGTGCGGAGTCCTGGTCCCCTTTGGAGACGCGAGCGTAGCCAATGAGCATGGGAAAGCCTGGCACAAACGGAGAAGCAAAATCACACGGTGCCTCTTGGTACGAACACCGTTAGAATATGGTATGCGAAAGACCCTTTCCCGAATTGGCAACAGCGAGGCCCTGGTCATCACCAAAGAGATGAAGGAGCTGACAGGCATCGGCAGCGAAGTGCAGATCGAGATTCAGGGGAATGCCATTATCATCACGCCGGCCCAGGACGTATCACGTCCTGAGACCCTAGCTCGTCAGCAGCGTTTTGCTCAGGCGCGTGACCAGGTGCTGAGTGAGTACGATGACCTTTTCCGCCAATTGGCCGATGCTTGAAGGCTTAAGCCGGGAAGAGGTGGAGGCGCTGCATGATGCTCAGATCGAGCGCTATGGCGGCTCGCCCGGTCTGCGAGACCCCGGGTTACTGGAAAGTGCACTGGCACAACCGGTGCAGGAGCTGTTTGGGCAGTTGCGATATCCCACAGTGCCAGCCCAGGCTGCGGCCTACCTTTATTACCTGTCACGTGCCCACGCCTTCGTCGATGCGAACAAGAGAACTTCACTGAGCTGTGCCCTGGTGTGGCTGGCCCTGCATGACCTTCGGTTGCGCCTGAGTCAACAGGAACTGTTTGACCTGACCCTGGCGGTGGCCCAGGGACAGCTTTCGCTGGAAGAGACGATCGAACGTTTTGAGCGTGCAGTCTGGTAATGCCCACTCCAAATTCCATTGCACAAACCTGTTGCATTTGGCTTTGATTCTGCAAGGGGTTTTTGCAAGGCCGGAAGGGTGATTTCATCGGAGGGATAAAAGTGTTGCACAAACGTTCGTTTGTGTAAGGGTTATCCCTAATCAGTGACGCTACCGTTTATCGATATTGGGCAGCCACTCCACCTGCCGGTTCAATAGCTATTTGATGCACCTTTTCTCATCCCTCGTCAGCAGGACTCCCGCATGCTGAAGCCATGTCCAGTCGATATGTGACGGCCCTGCTTGGCACCCTCCTTCTGACCAGCGGTCTGGCGCAGACTGCTGGAACGTCTCCAGAGCGCGAGTTGCTGGAGCGAATCGTCAATCCGGCTTACAGTGCTCCATTTAAGGTAGAAGCCGAGATCCTGCTGCAGAAACTTCCAGCAGACTTAGGCGTATCCCTGCCAGCAGGAAGCCGCGTGATCGGAAGCGTCGTCAACAGGTCAAGCGACTCTGACTTTCCAAGCGGAGTCAACGTCTACTTCGACACGGCCCTCACCCCTGAACAGACCAACGAGTTCCTCAAACGCAGTCTGACCGCAGCTGACTGGAAGACCTTTCCCGTGCCAAGGCCCTATGGACAGGGAGGCTTTCAAGGAAGTGATGCCCTAGGGGAAATCAATCGCTATTACCGGCTCAATCCACCAGAGATTCTCAGCTTCATGACTCAGGTGACCGCCGGCGTGACCCAAGTCACGCTGGTAAAAAACGAGAGTAACGATATTGAGCGTCAGCTTCGCTTCTCTGAAGACCCCTACTTCAACGAAGCAACCTCTCTGCCCAAACTTACGGCACCTGCGGGTATCGCCATCAGTCTCAGAGGCACGGGCAGCAGTGGTAACGATGTCAAGCAAGAAGCCACCATGACTGGAGATCTCTCCAGAAAAGCCCTGTTTACTCACTACGCTGAGCAACTGCGTCAGGCTGGTTGGACCCCCCTCAATCGCGCAGAAACAGCAACAATTACCAGCGGTTTATGGAGCTTCAAGCCAGCAGGCAAAGACCGTGAGCAGATTGGTCAGCTGATAATCCGCGAGGAGAGTGCTGGACAGTACAGAGCTGTTCTAGGCACCCAGAGCTTCGAGTAAAGCTACGCTACGGGAGATACGGGTCGCTCGAACGAAGTCAACAATACTTGCTGACGTCACCAACAGATATGAAGAGACTTCTGAATAACGTCATCGGTTTCCTGGTGTGGGCTTTCCTAATGGGAGTACTTCTTCTACCCTTTCTCATTGGACTGACCAGTCGTGCGGTTAACGACACGTTGACAGCTAGGCTTGCAGGAAAATCGGTCAAGGTTTCCACCGTTTTAGAGTGGCCCAGGTTTCTCTACACTCCTGACCCGGATGTACATATTGTTTTTTCCTGCGTGCCCAGTGGCCAGGAAATCAAACAGTTTAAAGAGGTGACTATGCTCCCCATAGAACTCCCTGACTTAGAAAGGAACGTTGTCACCAGTGCTAACGAGATCAGAGTCAATGGCTATCAGGAGCAAATCTCGCTCAATGCGGCTGAGGCCAGCGTTTGTTAACTGATCGTCCTGACTACAGCACCGAGGCATCTGGAGAGAACACAACCCGCTGTTCACCCCAGTCGCTCGGGGCAACCGATTTAAGCGTGAGCGACTGTGCCTGTCCATCCTGCTCGCGCCAGTAGCGCACCTGCGGCGCTTCAAATGTCGTGAACGCGACGTCGGTTTGTTCAGGGGTCCACTGGGCGCCGACCCCGCCCTGCACGGTTCCAAGATCGGCGGTCAGGGTGCCGCTGGGCAGGTCCAGCAGGTGCAGGTGCTGCCCCTCACCTTCCTGGAGGGTAACTATAAAAGTCGTAATTCCTCACTACAAAACCTCCGTCCCACACGCATTTCCATTATTGGGCCGGGCTGAGTTTCCACAGCACAGTTACAACCCATAATTTGCAAAAATCTGGGAAGCCTCCAGACCCCCAGAAAATTTTTTGCAGGATTTTTTGCAGCCCTCTTGGCTGTCTAATTTCAACCCCGCAAATACTCGTAGACAGTCTTGCGGCTGACCCCGAACCGTTGGGCCAGCTCAGGTTTTTTTACGCCTTGCGCGGCCAGCTCCCTTAGCTCTGCAATCTGGCTGGCCGTCAGCTTGGGCTTCCTTCCCTTGTAGACGCCACGCTTCTTGGCCTGGGCGATGCCTTCGGCCTGGCGCTCGCGGATAAGGTCCCTCTCGAACTGAGCGAAGGCTCCCATGATGCTGAATAGCAGGGTGGACATCGAGTCCTGCCCTCCGGGTTTGAAGGTCATGTTCTCTTTGACGAAGTGGACGGTGATGCCCTTCTCCGTGAGCTGTCCGACCAAGCCTTGCAAATCCAGCAGGTTTCTACCGAGGCGGTCTAGAGAGTGAACCGTGACAGTATCCCCTTCACGGACGTACTCCAGCAAAGCCTGCAGCTGTGGCCGCTGCGTGTCCTTGCCAGATGCCTTGTCGGTGAAGACCTTATCGAAGGTCATTCCGTCCAGCTGGCGTACCTCGTTCTGGCCATAGCTGCTGACTCGCTTATATCCAATGGTGGAGGGCATGGAGAGAGTCTGTCACTTTAGGGTGTCAGGAAAGAGAAGCCTGGGACCGAGGAATCAGGTGTAAACCTGCACCTGTACACGCTTACCTGTACGGGCCAGCATCGCTACCAGAGCATCAATCGTGAACTTAGTGGTCTTGTGGTTAACCACATCCGAGACGCGGGGACGACTGATGTTAAGCACTTCAGCGGCTTCAGCTTGCTTGAGTTGATTGTCTTCAATCCAGTGGGCGATTTCGTCCATCAGCTGACGCTTGATGGACTGGGCCGCATCAATCTCCAGCTGAACCTGAGCCTTCATTTGAGCTGCTTCCGCAGGCTCAAATCCCAGGTCTTCAAAGATGTTGCTTCCCACAGGAGTGATATGGCGAATTTCAGTGTCGGTCATGACTGCTTCCTCCTTTTTTCAATGAGTGCCTTGTAACGGTCGGTGGCCACCTGCTTATCGTGCTTACTGGTTGCTTGCGTCTTTTTCTCAAAGCAGTGCAGGACGTAGATAGCTTCCTCGAACTTGGCCACGTACATGACTCGGTAAGCGTTGCCTTCCTCACGGATTCTGATTTCACGCACTCCAGCCCCCAGTTGTGGAAAGGGTTTCCAGTCCGTTGGGTCGATACCACCCTGAATACGACTGAGCTGGTAACCTGCCTGACGTTTGGCTTCCCTTGGAAAGACCAGTAGGTCTTCGAAGGAGGAACCCATCCACTGGATGGGCTTTTCGGCAGAGGAATCATCCGGCATCTCTGTATAAGATTTTATACCAAACTTCCAGAGGATGCATCTGGGGGTGACTACAAGATCCGCGCGAAATTGTACGCTAAGTAGTAGGGCTTGGTAGGGACAGGAGCTGGGTGCTACTGGTAAGGCAAGAAGCTCTGGGTACTGGATGCAATGCCTGTGATCCGTCTTCAGGCGTTCCACTCCCAGTACAGTCTCCACCCGTGATGAGGTCACCTTAAAGGTTAAGGTTTAATTAAGACCTCCGGCACGCATATTGGCGCGTGAGAGTCGATCAATTCTCCTACGTTGATCCCGTGAGTCTAATGAAAAGTCGATCAATGCTCCTCCTTGGCTGCTTAGGCCTCCTCTCTGCCTGCGGTTCCCCTCAGGCACCACGTGCCGATGTTCCTGATACGACTCCTATCACTCTCAGTCTCACCCCTTCTGGCGAAAGCTTCAGATCTGGGCAAACCCTCCCTGTGACACTGAGTGTGAAGAATGCTGCACCCGAACAGCCTCTCAGGGTGCAAGTGCAGGCGGTGGGTAGTCTTCAAATGGCGTCACAGGTTGTCACCCTTCATCCAGACGCGACCGGCAGCGCTCAGGCTGTTCTCAATGTGAGCAGCCGAGAGATGGCTTCCGGCACCGGGGCCCTGACGGCAAATACGGCCGACCATGAAGTCCCGGCGGAACTCACCTTCAGCTTTAAGAGCGAGACGGCGACCGTCACATCTCCAGCGGCGCTGCGCGCCGCTTATCCTCGTCTCACTGGTCCCAACATGGGACCGGGATCAACCGGGCTGCGACCCGCAAGTCTGCAACCATTGACCACTCAGCCTCAGGCCGTGACTGTTCCTCTGCCTCAGGTGGCTATCGTGGAAGACGTTCAGTACCTCATGCCAGACGGCACCCTCAGCGCCCCTATGGATGGTATTCAGTACGCAGTACCGAATACGGGAAGCGGGACACCCAGCCTTGAGGACCAAGGGGATCATGCCCCCAACCAAAATACTCTGCGTGCTCAATACGCTTGTGGCACGCAACAAACCACCGTGTATTTCAACCATATTGTTGACGGGGTACAGATGCCAATCCCGAAAGGGACCTACATTCGTGCCAGTGAGCAGAACAGCCTGACGGACAGCATTCAGGCTGAGGGCTGGATTGGTGACAATGGGGCGTTTACCTTCCCCATGCAGATCTGCGACACCGGCAACTGGTTCTCCCGGGATGCCCCCGACCTCTACTTCATCTTGGAAACCCGCAATTCTACTGGACTGACTGAAACTCACGGAACTTTCGCACGGCGGCACTGGTGGCGTACCGGTACTTGGTGGAACACCAGCCCTGCCGCCATGCAGGGATTAAACGTCACGGTGAGGGGTACCAATGCCGAGGCGGAGTTGGCTCGTCGGGTCTGGCAGAAGGTCAACGATGTGTCCAATTGGCATGCTCAAGCAATGGCGAACGACTACGGGCGTTTCAGCGTCGATGTGCTATATCCGGCCAGCGACTACCTGGGCGTAGCAACCTCGCGCGCGGCGTATAAACAGATTCAGCTTGTTTATGCTCATGGTACAAATGACAGCGTACTCTTCCACGAGTACGGACACGAAGTTTACTACCGGCAATTGTTTGGAAGCACTCTCTATGAATCCTACAATACTGCTACGAGCGCAACTTACCCGACGTGTGGAGGCTGTATTGGACATAGTCTGGAAAAAGACATTGGTCCAGAAGCAGCCATGATCGAAGGATGGGCAGACTTTTTTGAGGCTGTAACCACCGACAATGTACCTAATGCGGCAAGTGAAGGCATAGCCTACTGGGTTGAGTACCCTGACAGATATCCCTCGGTCCCCACAGGGCCGGGCAGCG